>DROX01000200.1 GCA_011321725.1 Nitrospirota bacterium
CGGCTCAGGGCCTTTGATGAGATATACGACTACCATGTATATCATGCTGGAGAGGAGTTCTGCAGGGACCTTCTTGCACCTGCTGCAATGCTACAGGGCAGATGCATATTCATCAGGGAGGAGCAGATAAGGGTTCTCCTGTGGGAGAAGCTCCAGGAGCTGAAACACAAGAGATACGAAGAGGCCACCGGTATCTCCCTGAAGGGCTATTTCCAGGACCTTGAAAACAACGAGGGTATTATAGAAACCATAGAGGGCCTTTCCGGGAAGGTCTCGGAGATAATGCTTTACCATGAAATCGGTGAGGCCTATGAGGATGAGTCCTCTGAGCAGTGGCTGAAGATCGTCATGGAAAACACCGACAGGAGCTGCGACTTCTACCTCAGGGGGATAAAGGATGTCCTTGCAGATACATCCGAAAAGGGCCCACTGAGGCATATAATCACCGGAAGGCTGTCAGAGCATCTCAGGATATTCTACATCCTCCTTGATCCAACAAGGAAAGAACTGATGCCAGAGCTTGTTGAGGCCTGCAAGGAGTTCTTTCATAATGAGGACTGGGCGCTTATTGAGAATGCAAGACAACTGCTGTACAACAGATACCTTGAGATAAAAAGACAGATCCTGAGAGAAGGCAGAATAATCCCTCCAAGGGATATACAGGGGTGAGTGGCAATGATTGAGGCACTTACGGGCAAAGAGGTAGTGGTAACAGCAAACGGTATAACCTACAGGGGTATCCTCATTGAGGTGGGAGAGACGGAGGTATATCTACAGTCTGAGACAGGCTGGATCGCAATTCCTACAGAGAATGTGGTTGATATAAGAGAGGCAGAGAGGACATCTGGATGACCATAGAGGGGGTGCATCCACTCAAGCCTGTCTTTAATCTGATAAGGCACATAAAAGACACCACCGGAATCAGCATGCCGGCCTGATAGTCAATCTCCGGAGATTAGGAGCCTGCCGCATCATTTTCAGGAGTACCCATTCTGTCAAAAAGATGACAAAAATATCTTCCCCACCTTTGTCATTCAGTTGACATGTGAAAAATATCATTACAACTCAAGAACTTATATTGCAGGCACAGAATTTGATTTCCTTTCACCGAATTTCATCACGTTAAGGAGGAAAAAATGGCAGAGGAAAAGGAAGAGGTACAGGACAAGCAGGAGGAACCAAAAAAGAAGGGCAAGTCAAAGCTCCTGATAATAGTTGCCCTTGTTCTTATACTTGGAGGTGCAGGGGGGTTCTTTGCATACACGAAGTTCATTGCACCAAAGGGAGAGGCAAAGACAGAGGAGGTAAAGAAGGAGGCGGACCTGGTGCAGGAGGAGGAGCCGCTGTTGTTCTCCCTTGAACCCTTTGTCGTCAACCTGTCAGACAGGGGCAGGTTCCTCAAGGTAAGCCTGAAGCTTGAACTGATTGACAAGAGATACGAGAAGCTTGCAGAGGCGCGTGTCCCTCAGATCAGGGATGCCATAATAACACTCATAAGCAGCAAGTCAGCTGAATCAATATCAACCCCTGAGGGTAAATTCCAGCTCAAGGATGAGCTGCTTATGAGGGCAAACACGGCAACGGGCAGGGACATCTTCAAGAACGTCTATTTCACAGACTTTGTAATGCAATGAGCGAGATTCTCTCACAGGATGAGGTAGATGCCCTGCTGAAGGGTGTTGAAGAGGGCGAGGTTGAGACAGAACCAAAGGCCCCACCTCCAAGGGATGTTGCCACCTATGATCTGACCAGCCAGGAACGGATCATACGTGGCAGGATGCCAGGGCTTGAGAGTGTTAACGAGAGATTTGCCTGGCTCATGAGGGTAAGGCTTTCCAATTTCCTTAAGAAGTTTGTGGCCGTTTCAGTGCAGGGGATAAATACAATCAAGTTTGGTGAACTGATGAAGACAATTCCTCTTCCATCAAGTATAAACATGTTCAAGATGAGGCCCCTGAAGGGCCACTCATTGATGATCTTTGAGGCACCCTTTGTCTTTGCAATGGTGGAGTACTTTTTCGGTGGTTCAAAGGCAAGCCATGTGAAGACAGAAGGGAGAAGCTTCACCGCTGTTGAGCAGAGGCTGATCAACAGGATCCTGCAGATGAGTCTTGAGGAGTTTGAAAAGGCATGGAAGGCGATATGCGAGATAGATACAGAGTTTACAGGTTCAGAGACAAACCCCCAGTTCGTGACAATACTTACCCCTACAGATGTGATCATAAAGATCGAGATCCATGTGGAGATGGAGGATTTCACAGGCAAGATTCATATAGGTATACCCTATGCAACAATTGAACCAATCAAGGAGAAGCTCTACTCTGGTATAAGCACTGATGCAGAGGGGCTGGACAGCAGGTGGTTCAACAGGATAAAAGATCTGATGTACGAGACCAATGTAAACATATCCGTTGAGATTGACAGGGTTGAACTGACCATCAGGGAGATACTCAATCTCAAGGAGGGTGACATCCTGACGCTTGGCAGGTCTGTGAAGGATGAGCTTGTTATGAATGTTGAGGGCGTGCCGAAATTCTACTGTCAGCCAGGGGTCCGCAATGGAAGCCAGGCGGTAAGGATTACAAGGACTATAAACAGGACTAACAATTCTAAAGGAAAGGAGCAGTAAGATGGCAGATTCAGCAACAAAAGAGGAAGTCAGAGAGGATGGAAAGGATGCCCAGGAGGCAGCCTTTGAAGAGCTGGAGGGGGGAAATGAAGAGTCATCGGAAAGACGGGATATTGACTTTCTGCTTGACATCCCCCTTGAGGTAACCGTTGAGCTTGGAAGGACGAGGATGCTCATACAGGAACTGCTACAGTTGGGACAGGGCTCTGTTATTGAACTGGACAAACTTGCAGGTGAACCAATGGAGATCCTTGTTAACAACAAGCTAATCGCAAGGGGTGAGGTGGTGGTGGTGAACGAGAAGTTCGGGGTAAGGCTCACGGATATCATAAGTCCGGCAGAAAGGGTGAGGCAGCTGAAATGACAGAGGAGCTTTTGAGGGTTGGTTTTTCGCTGATCCTGGTTGTGGGCCTCATTGTTGTAGTGGCAAGGTTCCTGCAGAACAGAACCCATGGCCAGGCTCCTGGACCGCTGAAGACACTTGGATATATGAGCCTTGGGCCAAGGCGCGGGATAGCCGTCATCAAGGCTGGCAAAGAGGTGCTTCTCATAGGTGTTACACCAACGGACCTGAAACTCCTCAAATCAATTGAGGAGGACCAGTTTGATATGGACCTGAAGACGATGAAGGACAATATTGAACATATCAGGACACTGAAGGATCTCTTCAGGAGGAACTGGCTTGGCCGGAGCAGGGTGGAGGAGAATGAATAAAAGGACAGCCATAGGTACACTGGCGTTACTGATGCTGATCCTTGTACCGGGCATCAGTTACGGCTTTGACCTCAAGGATGTGGACAACTCAATTATAAACCTCTTTATACTTCTTACGCTCCTGTCCTTTATACCGGCCATCCTTGTGATGTTCACATCCTTTACGAGGATAGTGGTTGTTCTTGCCTTCCTGAGGCAGGCCATCGGGGGGCAGCAGATCCCGCCAACACCTGTTATCATCGGGCTTTCACTCTTTCTCACACTCTATGTGATGTCCCCCGTTGTCACAAACGTGCAGGCCAATGCAATAACACCCTATCTGAACGAGGAGATAAGCTTTGGTGAGGCACTGAAAAAGGCCGAACCCCCCTTCAAGGCCTTCATGTTGAGACAGACACGCGAGAAGGACCTTGCCCTCTTTGTGAACATAGCAGGAATAAAGGGCATCAAGGATAAAAAGGATCTGCCACTGAGGGTGGTGGTTCCGGCCTTCACAATAAGCGAATTGAGGACAGCCTTTGAGATAGGTTTTCTCCTCTATCTTCCCTTCCTTGTGATTGATATGGTGGTTTCAAGCGTGCTTCTCTCACTGGGTATGATGATGCTGCCGCCTGTGATAATCTCCTTACCCTTCAAACTGCTGCTCTTCGTGCTTGTTGATGGATGGAACCTAACAATAGGATCGCTTGTAAGGAGCTTCCAATGACAGGAGAACTTGTAAGGGATATCGCAGCCGAGGTGTTCAAGACGGTGTTGATGGTCTCCGGCCCCATGCTGCTGGTCAGTCTCCTTGTTGGTGTGGCCATCAGCTTTTTCCAGGCAATAACACAGATACAGGAGTTTACGATAACCTTCGTGCCAAAGATCATAGCGGTCTTCCTCTGTATATTTCTCGTGTTGCCCTGGATTGAGAGCGTGCTGGTGGATTTCACAAGAAGGCTGATAATGAATATACCGATCTATATAAGGTAGAAAGATGGAGATAACAGGCAAGGAGATAATAACATTTGTTGCGGTGCTGATGAGGGTGGGCCTTATATTTTCGTTTCTGCCCTTTCTCGGAAGCAAGGCAGCTCCCATGCAGTTAAGAGCAGGTCTTATACTTGCCATCTCTCTGGTGATAACACCTGTTGTCCAGATAGAGTTTAAAACACAGGAGATGGTCCTGGTACTCATGAAAGAGCTTGTATTTTCCTTCGTAATCGCCCTTGCCGTGAGGTTCATATTCTATGCGATTGATGCAGGTGCACAGGTCGTGGCAACCACCATGGGGCTTTCAATGGCCACAGTATTCAACCCCGAGATAGGCCAGTCCACAGAGGTGGCAAGGCTGTACGGATTCATGGCAGTAATACTTTTCCTTACAATGAACGGACACCACTATTTTATATATGCCATTGTGAAGAGCTTCCAGGTGATACCCATGGGCGGGGTTGACCTGTCGGCAATGCTGAAGGCAGGCATCAAGCTGAGTGGTCTGGTCTTTGAGATAGCCATAAAGATAGCAGCCCCTGTGATTGCTGTTGTGATGATCAACAACATACTGCTTGGTGCACTCTACAAGCTGATCCCCCAGTTCAATATATTCTTTGTGGCATACCCGCTCTATCTTGCCCTTGGTTTTGTTGTCCTCATGATAGGCCTGCCCTTCTTCCTGATATTCATAACAGGGTATTTCTCAGACATGAGGAACTATCTTAATAACCTCATCCTTATAGGAGCGAAATAACCATGGAAGAGGATCATCAGGAAAAAACACAACAACCAACAGAGCGAAGGCGACAGAGGGCCAGGGAGGAGGGGCAGGTCCCCAGAAGCAGGGAGCTTGCCGGCATGTTCTCCTTTGGAGGTGTCCTGATCGCCCTGATGTTCATGGGAGGTTTTTTTGTACAGCAACTTCTTACAATCACAAGGACAGGTTTTATTATTGACAGCACTACATCACCTGTGGAAAGGCTTACCTTCCTGGGGAGCAGAACGCTTCTAATGCTGCTGCCCATGTTCCTGCTCTCCCTGCTCCTTGGAATTGCCGGGAACCTTGTCCAGGGTGGTTTTGTATGGAAACCCTTAAAGTTTGACCTCAATTCCCTTAACCCAGCAGAGGGTGTAAAGAGGATATTTTCACGACATGCATTGATGGAGATGCTGAAGGGGCTCATAAAATTCTCCGTCGGTGGAGTCCTGATATATCTGCTGATGAAGAGGCTCCTGCCCGGCCTTTTCAAGATAATCTTCATGGACATCTCGGGGGTGGGTGCCTTTCTTGCATCATCTCTGCTGTACACATTGAAGGTGGTCTTCCTCTGTTTCTTTGTTGTCTCCTTTCTTGACTACATAAACCAGAGATGGAGACACGAGAGGTCACTGATGATGAGCCGCGAGGAGATCAAAGAGGAGTACAAGGAGACAGAGGGTAATCCCCGCATCAAATCCCGTATAAGATCAATCCAGCGTGAGATGGCAAGAAAGAGGATGATGCAGGAGGTTCCAAAGGCAACGGTGGTGATCACCAACCCCACTCATCTGGCCGTGGCACTTAAATACGACAGAAAACAGAAATCTGCTCCCACAGTGGTGGCAAAGGGGGCTGGTTTTGTGGCAGAGAGGATAAAGGAGATTGCAGCAAAGGCGGGTGTTCCCATGGTTGAGGACAAGCCCCTTGCAAGGGCACTGTACAGGCTTGAGCTGAACACCGAGATACCGGAGGAACTCTACCGTGCTGTTGCAAGGATACTTGCATATATCTACAGACTCAGGGGAGAGGTAGCATGAAATACATGGATATAGTAAAACAGAGAAGTGATATCGTCTTTGCCGTAAGCGTTGTGCTTGTACTGGCCATTATGCTGCTGCCGATGCCGTCTTTCTTCCTTGATATACTGCTGTCAATCTCCATCTCCATATCAATAGTGGTGCTCCTTACATCTGTTTACATAAAGAAGCCGCTTGACTTCTCCGTTTATCCATCCCTGCTTCTCATCGTTACCCTCTACAGGCTCTCCCTTAATATCGCAACCACAAGGGTCATACTGCTTCGGGGACATGAGGGGCCTGATGCTGTGGGAAGGGTCATAAAGTCCTTTGGAAACTTTGTTGTGGGTGGTAATTATGCAGTGGGTTTTGTTGTCTTTCTCATCCTTGTGATCATCAACTTTGTGGTGATCACAAAGGGTGCAGGCAGGATAGCAGAGGTTGCAGCAAGATTTACCCTTGACGCAATGCCTGGTAAACAGATGTCCATAGATGCGGACCTCAATGCCGGCATGATTGATGACGAGGAGGCAAGGAGAAGAAGGGAGGATATTGCCCGTGAGGCGGATTTCTACGGTGCCATGGATGGTGCCAGCAAGTTTGTCCGTGGCGATGCCATTGCAGGGCTTATAATCACCGGCATCAACATACTCGGAGGGCTTCTCATCGGTATCATCCAGAGGAGGTTACCCATAGGCGAGGCATTGCAGACATATACACTTCTGACCATAGGTGACGGTCTTGTATCGCAGATACCGGCGCTTCTTGTTTCAACCTCCGCAGGTATCATAGTCAGCCGTGCGGGAAGCGAGACAGACCTCGGTCAGGAGGTAACAAAGCAGATATTCGTAAACCCCAAGGCGCTCTCCACAGCCTCTGGTATACTCTTTCTCCTCGCCCTTGTTCCGGGGCTTCCCCATATACCGTTCCTGCTCATATCACTGACAGCAGGCTCGGTTGCCTTTATACTTGCAAGGAGACCTGAGACAACAGAGGTTGTGGAGGAGGCTGTGGAGAGGGTGGAGGAGCCACCGATAGAGTCCTATCTTGAGATTGACCCACTGAGCCTTGAGATAGGTTATGGCCTGATCCAGCTTGTCGAGGAGCCCTCGGGTCAGCTGCTGTCAAAGATAAAGTCAATGAGACGGCAGATCGCACAGGAGATGGGCTTTGTCATACCCTCGGTACATATAAAGGACAATCTGCAGCTAAGACCACATGAGTACAGCTTTCTGATCAAGGGTGTGGAGATTGCAAGAGGTGAGGTTGTTGTGGGCAAGTATCTTGCCGTCTCCTCTGGAGGCCAGGAGGAGCCCCTTGAGGGGATTCCAACAAAGGAGCCTGCCTTTGGTCTGAAGGCCTACTGGATTGACGAGAATGTTGTTGAGATGGCACAGCGGAAAGGCTATACAGTGGTAGACCCTTCAACAGTGATCGTAACCCATATGACAGAGCTGTTGAAGAGGCATGGATGGGAGGTACTTACGAGACTGGAGGTGCAGAACATACTTGATAATGTGTCAAGGACCTATCCGAAGATCGTTGAGGAGCTGGTTCCTGCCGTGCTGCCTCTCGGAACAGTACAGAG
>DROX01000201.1 GCA_011321725.1 Nitrospirota bacterium
CTTTTTGAGCAACCTTTTGAACTTATCTCCTGTAGATTCATGCTGTTGGATGCCTGAAAGGAGTGTTGTAATAAAATCAACAGGGTCATTTATACCCTCTGTATCCTGAAATACGACAATAAAACCCTCCCTTGGTTTCTCGTACAGGCGATACATTATGCTTGACTTACCAAACCTCCTTGGCGCCTTTAAAAGAATATTACCCTTTTCAAGGACTCTCCAGATTTCCTCAATAATCTCCCCTCTGTCCCAGAGGTCATCACCCCTGGCAATATTTCCTATAACAAATGAAGGACCATCCATAGCAGCCTCCTTATACAACAATGTTGTTGTGCAACAATATTGTTATACAACAAAACTGTTGTTTCTGTCAAGAATGACTTTTACAGGAGTTCCCTCAATTTTTATAAACAGATAAGACTCTACTGAAATAACATATATAATTCAACACCCTCCAGATATAGCATACCACTACTTGCCCCACAGGCAGAGGGAGGTGGTTCAAAGAATGAATGATTTTTTCGGATTGCTTCTTTTTAAAAATTACAGGAAGTCTATTTGTGGTGTTTATCTTTTTGCTGTTTTTTGGGAGAACTTCTGTAACTTATATCTCTACCACAATAGTGTACTATTAGATGCCATGCTGAATCCTGATCATCATGAAGGCAGGCTTGGTGCTCCCATCATTAAGTGAAGGCAATAATTTTTAAAATAGTTAGTCATTAGGATATTCCAAGACCTTTTATATGTTATACTATGTGTATAAGGAGGTG
The DNA here is from genome assembly GCA_011321725.1 of Nitrospirota bacterium. GTDB lineage: Bacteria > Nitrospirota > Thermodesulfovibrionia > Thermodesulfovibrionales > JdFR-85 > JAADHP01. The sequence goes on from DROX01000201.1 coordinate 774, forward strand.
TATATGAGGACAAACATTGTGCTTGATGACGAGTTGATAAAGGAGGCATTTAAGTATTCAAAGGCAAGGACAAAAAAGGAATTAATCCATGAGGCAATAAAAGAGTATATAGAAACAAGAAAGAGAAAGGATCTGTCAAAATTGAGAGGAAAGATTCAATTCAAAGAAAACTATAATTATAAAAAATTAAGAGCGGGGAAGAATTAGGGCAGGAAAGTCACATGGTATTAGTTGACACATCTGTCCTGATAGATTATCTAAGGGGCGTTACAAATCCACAAACCGAAAAGCTTCAACATATAATTGATCAAGGGATTGTTTTTGGCATCACCTCCCTGATTTACCAGGAGGTTCTTCAGGGTGTAAAAACAGAGAAAGAATTTAAGATACTCAAAGAATATCTTGGTTCTCAGAGATTCTATTATCCGGCCAATGAAAAAGAGTCCTTTGCTTCGGCTGCTGAGATATATTTTAAGTGCAGAAAGAAAGGAATTACTGTATCAAGCAGTATTGACTGTCTAATAGTTCAGATAGCAATAGAAAAGGATCTTTTCCTTCTACATAATGATGCAGACTATGACAGGATAAGAAAAGTGATTAAGTTTAAGGTTTTTTAAGTATATCATGCCCAAAATCAGTGCTGGCATTTTGCTATACAGAAAAAGAGATAAAAACCTTGAGGTCTTCCTTGTCCATCCAGGTGGCCCCTTGTGGGCTAAAAAAGACGAAGGGGTCTGGTCAATCCCGAAGGGGCTGATAGAGGAAGGGGAAGACCTTCTTCAGGCTGCCATCAGGGAGTTTGAGGAGGAGACAGGGTTCAAAATAAAAGCCAAAAAGGTTATTCCCCTTAAGCCTGTAAAACAAAAAGGCGGCAAGATAGTACATGCCTTTGCAATTGAAGGTGACTGTGACCCTGAAAAGCTCCGCTCTAACACATTCTCTATGGAGTGGCCTCCCCACTCTAAAAGGATACAGCATTTTCCGGAAATAGACCGCGGACAGTGGTTCAGCCCTGATGAGGCAAAGAAGAAGATAAACCCTGCCCAGGCAGCGCTGCTTGACGAACTTGAAAGGATAGTTGAAAAATAAAGGAATCCATGAAAGGCCCGAAAATTAAGGACAAGGATAAAGCCTCTTTACAGGTTGAGTGTAGATGTAAAGAATCAAAGAGAAAGAGCCTTCTTGAGATTATAAAGACAATCTTGAAGGACCTGAGGTTCTGGAGAAAAGCTTAAGAGGCGAGCCAAAGGCTCGCCTCTTTCTAATCCTTTATGCAAGCATCTCCGCCAGTTCAAGACAGTCCTTGCTCTCTCTGTCCCTGGCATCACAGAGGATGTCCATGAGATCCTCTTCAGCGGTCTTAATGGGCTTGATCCCATAGTTTTCCACCAGGAACTTGACCACATTTGGTGTCAGAAAGGCTGGCAGGCTTGGCCCCAGCCTTATGTCCTTGATACCAAGATAGAGCAGTGTCAGGAGTATGGATACAGCCTTCTGCTCATACCATGAGAGCACAAGTGAAAGGGGAAGCTCGTTCACATCAACATTGAATGCCTCGGAAAGTGCAAGGGCAATCCTTATGGCTGAGTAGGCATCATTGCACTGCCCCACATCAAGAAGCCTGGGGATACCATCAATGTCACCAAGGTCGCGGTCAAAGAACCTGAACTTACCGCATGCGAGTGTGAGTATCACTGTGTCCCTGGGTGCCATTTCCACGAACCTTGTGTAGTAGTCCCTGCCAGGTTTTGCACCGTCACAGCCTCCAACAAGGAAGAAGTGTCTTATCTTTCCAGCCTTAACCGCCTCAATGATCCTGTCTGCCACACCAAGTACGGCATTCCTTGCAAAACCTGTCATCACTGTCTTCCCGGGACGGTCTTCTGTAAAGCCCGGAAGTTCCAGTGCCCGCTCAATGAGGGGAGTGAAGTCATGATCCTCAATATGTACAACCCCTGGCCACTGGACCGGACCCGAGGTGAAGATATTCTCTTTGTAGGAATCCAGTGGTTTCTGTATACAGTTGGTTGTCATGAGTATTGCACCAGGGAACTGGGCAA
>DROX01000202.1 GCA_011321725.1 Nitrospirota bacterium
AGGAATCTCTATAATACACTGAAATCCTACAGCAAGGAGATAGATGACCTGAAGGCTAAGCTCATACTCCTGAAGTCCGAGATAAGCGGGAAAGGCGGGGTATCTGTTGCTGACCATGTCCTTACCCTGAACGAGATGAGGAACTATGTAATAAGACTGAAACCCGAGAATCTCAAGAGAATTTCAGAGTTACAATCAAGGGTACTGTCAGGAATCTTTGATGAGAAGATGACAAGGAAATTTGCTGATAACCTCAGGGATCTGGAGGGTCTTCTTGAATCCATCCAGGGGGAATCCGTTACCAAAGAGGCATCCGCTATAATTGACAGGATTATTGAAACCATCACCGAGGTTGAGAAGCAGATAAAGGATTACATGGCCAGGATCTCTACCTTCTTTGAAGAGGGGCTGAGAGAGCTTGAGATGAGATATACTCGTTATATTGCGCTCTGGACATTCCTTATCGGTTTTGTCATGGTATGTCTTCTGAATGCTGACACTATAAGAATCTACAGGGTCCTGAAGGAGGAACCCCTTGTCAGGGCAGGTGTTATTGAGCAGTCAGATTATTTTACTAGGAGCATCAGCGTGCCCTTTCTCTCGGAACGGTTGAATAAACTCAGCAATGATGCAGAGCAAATCAGGGGTATGCTGTCAGAGGGAAGATTTAACAGAAGTAAAACAGTTGCCTTCAGTAAAGAGGTGGTCTCCTTTCTGCAGCCCCTGAAGACCTATGTGGAGGTCTTTAACAGGACAGCCAAAGAGAAGATAACCCTCCCCTATAGCCTCAAGGAGGAGCTGACTACATTGAAGAGGTTTTCTGGCATGGATGAACTAAAGGACACTCAAAAATTATCTGCCCTTGTTGACAGCATACTGGTAAAGGCTACGGAAAACTACTCATCCCTCATGCTCTCAATTATCAGGTCAAAAAGGCAGATGCTATACCAGGGAAGGCTTCCCCTTGGATGGGAAGGTGAAGAGGCAGGGCAGCTTTTAAAGGGCTATAATATACTAAAAAAGTTTACGGGCCTGCTGATAACAGCTGTCCTCATATCCTTTGGTGCACCTTTCTGGAATGATGTTCTGAAGACATTGTTTGGCATCAAGGGGTTTTTACGGAAAAGAGGAGAGGTTGAATCAAAGTGAATTCCGTCCAAAGGACGCAGAGGAGGATTAAATGTACGCACTGGCAGACCTTGTTGTCTTAGGTATCAGGGCAGGGCTTAAACTGTCACAGCAGGCAAGGCAGGCATACCTTGAATCAACCATAAGCAGGGAACTCATCCTGCCCCTTCCTGATTTTAATCCTGCCATTAATCTCACAGCAGCAACGGACTATTTTATGGGAGCGGGCAAGGTGCATCTTGAAAAAGACCCAGGCCTGAAGAACCTCCTCACAAAGGCCGGCTCAGGAGATGTCACACCTGAAGAGAAGGAGCATCTTATCAACAGCTATCTTGAGTTCAAACTGGTTGAGGATATTGATGCAGGACGTGTCAGGCCTGAGAAGGCCGGCCTTACAAAGGAGGCGATCAATACCATTGTAACTATAAGACAGTGGGCAAGGGGGCAGAGCCCCTATCCCTCATCAGTACAGAGGATTGTGGGGTCCCTCATAGAGATAGGAATTGATTATTTCTCTGGAAAGACCTCTTTGATAGATGAAGACACTGCAACAGGAAAGGCACTGAAGGGATTTTTGAGCAGCCTGGAGGATCTTGATTTTAAGACAGAGAGGATTGACAGGCTCCTGAAGGGGCTCTTTATTGCATCCCTTGAGAGTATTGAAGACAACAGTGCACTCCTCAGCGGTGATGACAAGGTCAGGGTTCTAATAGAATCCATATCCAGGGGTATTATAAATGATCTTGGGGAAAGAGCAAAGAACCTTTCAGAGACCGATCTTTCCATGGAGGAAACCCTTCTCAGCTGGGGACAGATAGTTCTGAAGAGTACAATTTCAGCAGCCTCTGATGTTGTGTTATCAAACCCTGCCACATATCTTGGTGTGAAGGATCCCTCCCGGCAGGCGATGATTACAGCCCTGGGCAGGGCTGTGCTTGATGTTGTGATTGACGAGGACCGTCTTGACATCAAGCCACTCTTCAGCAGAAAGAACCTTGATAGACTCCTGAAGACCGCCCTGGTAACCCTCTCGGAACATCCGGAACTCATGGGGCTTGACCACAGGGGGGTGCAGAGGATTCTCTCCCAGATTGCAGGTGATCTTGGAAGGGAGACAGAGGTTCTGAGCCCTGATCTTCTTCCCGAGATGATGAGGCTGATACTTGAGAAGACCGCCCTGAATATTGAACTCCTCTGGCCTGAAGACCTCAGAGATGACCCATCACAGCATCTCCTGATAGTGGCATCAAAGGAGGTTCTTTCAAGGCTTGCAGCCCTGAAGGAGGGGGATGGCAGATGGTCTCCATCTCTTGCAAAGTCTGATCTGCTGGAGATTACAGAGGTTGTACTTGATGAGATTGTGGAGAATCCTGACTGGCTTGTGAAGAAGGCTACAGAGGAGGATACCACCCTTGGCAGATTCATTGATACCCTCCTTGAGTCACTTTCAAGGATACCTGAGAACAGGCTCAGTCCTGCGCTTTTCAGGGAGGTCTTCAAATCTGCAATCAGTGCAGTGGCCTTACGGCATGCACTGATTGAGAAGATCTCCCTTGGGGGCAGGGAAAGGGAGGCGATCGGTCATGTCCTTGACACCATTATAGATACCATTTTCTCAGCCTCGTCAGATGCTTCAAGATGGGTACTTGCAAGGAGGGAGACACTCGGGGCCATTGTTTCAGCTGTCCTGAAGACACTTGCTGAAAGAGGTGTTGATGCGGATAGTATTGAAAAGATAAGATCAATCCTGAACGATGGGATTAACAGGATAAATTCAGGCGGTGCCTGGTCCCTGGAGGCAATAATTTCAGAGATAGAGAGAAACCTTTAAGGAGTTGGGAAAATGAAGAAAAGAAAAACCAGCAGATTGATCTTAGCTATTGTTTTGGTTTTTATCCTTTCAGGTTGTGTATCCCACATCAAGGAACTCAGGGAGGCACAGAGGGAGTTCAATCAGGCAGCCCGGCTTGAAAACCAGCTCAGGTTGAACCCGCTGAATCCCGATGCCCTTACAATCAAAGGGCAGGCTGATGCATCATATCTGCTGACTCTGAAGATAATCAACAGATTGCTTGATTCTGAAAAGGATGCCCTTGTGAGGGACAACCTCATTGGCACAGCCTATACGCTCAAGGCACTTGCAGAGTGGCGTCTCAAGAGATACAGTGATGCAATGCGAACGGTCAGCCTTGTCACAGAAAAGTATGGCAAAGGTCTCTTCCCCAGAGACAGGGCAATCATTGTAGCTATCAAGGGGCTCATCATGAACGACCAGGCATACATGCATATGATCAAAAAGGATTATGGATACGAAAGGATACTCAATCTCCTGAAGGCATCAATCAACAGTATAAAGGAGGCAATAGCAATTACGCCTGCTGAGCATGATCTTATTTTATATCTCAGGTTATCTGAACTTGCTGTTCTCAAGAACTGGAAGGACCTGAGAGGTGAGCCTGAATACAGGGCTCTGAGACCGGAGGGGTTTGTCCCAGGGGCAGAGCTTAAGAGGTGGTGTGCCGTAGCAGTGCCTGTGTGGGAAAGGTTCACAAAGGAGGTTAAAACCACAGGAGGGGCTGATGCAGAAAGGATCAGGAAC
>DROX01000203.1 GCA_011321725.1 Nitrospirota bacterium
AAAAAGGATATGGGACATCATTGGTGTCCAAAAAAGACGGTCAGGCGTCAGGAGTTAACAGTTAACGGTAAACAGTAAGCGGTGAGGAGTGAGCAGGTGCCCTGTCTTGGTAATCATTTACCTTGGGCAGGTATGATAAGGCATTAATCATGGCGATTAAATGGACCCTGAATAAGAAGCTGATACTCATGATGGTAGCGCTCAGTGCTGCTGTTATAATCATAACCTCAATCCTGAACATCTATTATGAAAGGGCACTACTGACCAGGCTACAGGAGAAGACCTCGGAGATAACAGAGTCGCTTCATCTTGCAATAGCCGAGATAACCAAAAAGGGAAAAAAGGACTATACCAGCCTTGCCACCTATTTAAAGAAATTGAAGTCAGGCGGTATCAAGGAGATAAGTATCATAGATGGGGCCACAAGGATCAGGGCAAGTACAAATGCGTCAAAGATCGGGAAGTTCACATCAAAATACATAACAGAACTGATCTTCAAGTCAGAGGTGGGTGAGTTTCTTACAAAACAAGGAAACATCTACCATATAATTCTACCTGTCGTAGCAAGGGGAGAGCATCAGGGCTACATACACCTTGAGGTAAGTACAGAGGATATCTCATCACTGATGAAGTCCCACACAAGGAAGAGACTTGTTGCCACAATCCTTATCTTTTTATGCGGTGCAATAGCTGCTGTCTGGCTTTCCTCAAGATATACAAGGCCGATAAGAAGGATCGTAAGTTCTGCAAAATCAGTAGCTGCCGGTGATCTTGATATCAACCTCCCCATTAAAGAACATGATGAGATTGGTGAGTTAAAGAGGAGCTTCAACCAGATGGTCAAACGTCTGAAGGAGTTCAGGGCCCTTGAGGAAAGGTGGCGTGAGATAGAACATCTGTCCACTATAGGTGACCTCTCAAGGAGCATTGCCCATGAGATAAGGAATCCACTGAACTTTATAAGCCTCAGTGTTGATCATCTTGCAGGACAGGCGGAAGCGGAGAGTCAGAAAAAACTACTCAATAGCATCAAAGAGGAGATAAAGAGGCTTGACAGCCTTGTCTCAAACTTCCTTGCCTATGGCAGACCACTGAATATCAACAAAAGGGCCACCAACATCCTTGAGCTTGTCAATGATACCCTCTCACTGGTAGAGGCAAGGGCTGAAAAGACAGGCATTAAGATAGCAAGAGAATACCCCCAGGATAAAATAGTGGCTGCAATTGACGCTGAACTTATAAAGACCTGCCTGATAAACATCTTCCAGAACGCCTTTCAGGCCATGCCAGAGGGTGGCACCATGGTCATTAAGGTCAGCAGAGATGACCGGGATGTTATTATCTCCGTAAAAGACACAGGGCATGGCGTTGATGAGTCTTTACAGGAAAAGGTCTTTGAGCCTTTCTATACCACAAGACCGCGGGGGGTTGGACTTGGGCTTGCCCTTACAAAAAGGGTTGTTGAGGAGCATGGGGGCAGTGTATCATTTAAAAGCAAAAAGGGCTCTGGGAGTATCTTCACTGTAAGGCTGCCCATGGTATGATACTTATCGGCCTGTTGGCCCTCCTTGCTGTTATCTGTACTGCAGGTCTTGCTTTTTGTACCAACCTCGCAAAATATCTATCCTGAACAGAACCGGTTATTGACAACCTTTCCGTCATCTAATCTGTAGACCCTGTTACAGAGTTCCTCAATTATTTCAGGATCATGGCTGATTATGATATAGGTTTCCGCATGTTCAAGAAGAAACCCCTTGATTCTCTCCGTTGTTTCCATATCCAGCCCTGTGGTTGGCTCGTCTAAGAGATAACACTCTGGCCTCATGGCAAAGACAGTTGCCAGTGCCACAAGCCGCTTCTCACCCCCTGAAAGCCTGTAGGTAACCCTCTTCTCAAGCCCATTTAACCCAAGGAGCTTGCAGGTCTCATGCACCCTTTCCTGAACCTCTCTATTGTCCATGCCCAGATTCAAAGGACCAAAGGCAATATCCTCCTCAACAGTGGGGCAGAAGAGCTGGTCATCCGAGTCCTGGAATAACAGACCTATCCGTCTTCTCACCTCATGGAAGTCCTTCTCATCCTTCCGGGGCTTCCCGAAGACCCGTATCTCACCCTTTGAGGGCCTGAGTAGCCCCATGATGAGATGAAAGAGCGTGGTCTTTCCGGCGCCGTTGGGGCCTATGAGTCCCACCTTTTCTCCCTTCTTCATGCTGAAATCAAGTCCTGAGAAGACCTGTTTGCCATTAGGATATTCAAAATAAAGGTCTTTAATCTCTATCATCACCACCTCGCAATGATTGCCATGGCAATCGTTATGGATATCATCACTGCAAGGAACAGGATATCCTTTCCCGTCATTCTGAAGTGCCTGACAAGGGGAAACCTTCCCTGGAATCCCCTGCAAAGCATTGCCTGGTATATCCTCTGGGATCGCTCGTAGCTTCTGACAAGAAGCATTCCCACCAGATAGGCATAGCTCCTGTATGTATGCATATTGCTCTTGGGATGAAAGCACCTGATGGCCATTGCCCTCCTGAGGCGTGTATATTCTTCATGCAGCACGCTTATGTACCGGTAGAAAAAGAAGAAGAGGTAGACCAGCTTTTCAGGTATCCTCAGGTGCAGAAGTGCGTGTGTAAGGTAAAATATCTCTGAAGTTCCCAGCACTGCAATTGTTGCCAGGACAATGGCATTTGTCTTTATTGTAATGGAAAGCACATACAGAAGCCCCTCCTGACTTAAACTCAGAGGTCCGATGGAGAGGAGCTGCCTGCCGGGATAACTGAAGGGGATAAAGAACCAGAGCAGAAGCACAAAGGTATTCACCACTAACAGCCTGTTCATAAGTTTTTTCAGTGGAAGACGGGCAATGCTTACAAGAACCAGGGAGACCATAAGACCAGCAAGGGGCAGTTCAATCCCTTTAAGAACCGCCACAAGGAGTATAAAGGGCATAAGGGTGATGAACTTCACCCTCGGGTCAAGACGGTGAAGCAGGGAACTACCTTCAGCAAACTCTTCAAGATGCATGAGATTCTAAGTATTTCTCCTGCTTTTAAAGTATAGCACAATCCCCATGATACCCATGATATAACCAATGCCTCCTATTATCTCTGTCATGCCAGGCCTTGACGCCTCCTGTTGCATCTTCAGAAGGATGTTTTTTATGGACTGTAGCTTCCTGTCCAGGACCTTTGTGACAACCTGTTCTATCTCCTTTGAGCTAACCACCACCCTTTCAGCAGCCACTTCATCATTTTGTCCGGTTCTCTGCTTACTGCTTTCTGCTAATCCCGTCTGACTCCTGACTTCTGCCTCCTGGCTGTTGACTCCTGACTGACCCAGGGCCTCTGCTACCTCCTCACGGCTGATTATGTAATCATTCTTATGTCCCATGCTGGCAGTCAGCACCAGCCTGAGTGCTGTAAGCCTGGGTATCCTGAAGGAGAAGAGGCCTTCTTTGTTGGTTTTGCCTTCAAGGAGCTTTTGGCCTGTCCCTGCATCAAAGACTTCCACAAGGGAATTCATTGCCTTTGTGCCATCCACGAAATAGCCCTCCACGAAAACCTTCCCATCCTCTGCATATGCATAGACATTGACCCTGTGTGCAGAGGCTGTGGAAGGCAGCAGACAGTAAGCCGTAAGCAGTAAGATACAGACAACGATACTCGCCTGCCAGCCCCGGAACCCCTTTAATTTTTCGTGAACAGTGCCAGAATCCTCAGCCCCGAAAAATCTCTGATTTTTCGGGATGCCTCCTGACTTCTGACTTCTGACTTCTGACTTCTTCACATTCCCACCTCCAGTATTTCAGGTTTTACTTTTTTAAGAAAAAGCACACAAAATGATGTTATTATGCCCTCTATCAACATAACCGGCAGATGTGCAAGAAAGACGAGTCTTGCCACAGAGAGAAACTCCTCACCAGTGGTAACCAGTGATAGGGCAATCAGGAATGCACCCCCTCCCACCCCAAGGGCTCCTGAAAGAAATGCAGCTACAGCGGTAACAGCCCTGTTGCCTCTTCGTACAAGAAGGTTGAAGAGATAATAGGAGGCCACAGCAGGTGCAGCCATGTTGAATGTATTTACACCGAGGACCGTGAATCCGCCGAACTGGAACAGCAGGGCCTGAAGGGCAAGGGCCACCAGGATGGATGGGAAGGCCATCCATCCCAGCAGCACACCCACAAGACCGTTCAGAACAAGGTGAACACTTGTGGGACCCAGGGGAACATGTATCAGCGATGCCACAAAGAAGGCAGAGGAAAGCACAGCCACCTCGGGAATCTTTTCATAGTCCATCCTCTTCAACCCCAGCGCAACTCCACCCATGGCAAGGGCAGCGCCAGCAGTTAGTACAGGTGTGGAAAGTATACCCTCGGAGATATGCATGGGATCACCTCATATCCCTTGTTTTCACCCAGATTACACCACCCAGTTCCACAGGATACTTTTTACCATTTTTCTCCAGCTTGTAAGGTGCAGTGACCAGTGCAGCAAACCCCCACCATCCTGCCCGCGGCATTGCATAGGTGAAGACACCGTTCTTGTCAGCCTTTATGACCTGTGTGATGTATGCATCTGCAGGGGGCCTGATACTGCCGTCCTTATTGTAATATTCAACCTCTACCTCTGCAAAAGGCACAGGTTTTCCGTTGAACTTCACAACTCCCTGAAAGACATTTCCTGCCCAGAGCCCATAGGGTCTTGTGAGTGGAACGATCTCCACAGGTAATCCCACCTCAGCATCCCAGCCTTCCTCCAGTCCAAGGGCATTGACCACCACCTTTGTATAATGGATGATAAAGCTTTCTTCAGCAGGCTCCCAGTATGGTGCAGGTTCAACATAGAAGATCATGTCTCCAGGGCCTTTGATC
>DROX01000204.1 GCA_011321725.1 Nitrospirota bacterium
ATACAGCCGGGCAGGCACACCTTGGTGACGGTCTTACCTTCAGACCTGGAAGTTTCATTGAGTTGATAGGCTCACAGCTTGGTGTTGGAACACCTGTACTGCTTGTGTTGATGCTCATAGCGACGGTAAAACTGAAAGGCAGGGATGAATCCTTCATCCTGCTTTTCTGGTTCTCAGTCCCTGTATTGATCTTTTTCCTGCTCAAGAGCCTTCAGGGAAAGGTACAGGCAAACTGGGCCCTGCCAGGGTATATATCAATGCTGGTTGCCTTTTCCTTCTATGTTACTGACAGGTGGAGGGGCTTCCCCGGGTATCTGAAGGCAACCACTGTTGCCGGGTTTCTGGTAGCAATCTCCGTCACATTCATTGCCCACTACCCAGGGGCCATCAACCTCCCACCCCGAATGGACCCCACGGCAAGGCTGAGGGGATGGAAGGCCCTTGGAATACAGGTCAGCAGGATTGCCAGACAGTTGGAGGGGCCCTTCTTTATATTCTCGGACCGTTACCAGATAAGCTCTGAGCTTGCCTTTTATGTTGAAGGAAATCCTGTGACCTACTGCCTGAATGCCGGCAGAAGGATGAACCAGTATGACCTCTGGCCCGGTTTCTACAACCTTACCGGTTACAACGCGATATTCGTCACATGGGGTGACAGGGCTCTTCCAGGGGTTCTCAATGACAGGTTCAGGGATTGTGGCAAAAGGCTCTTCTCTGTTAAGGAGAGGGGGTATATACTGAGGGAATACTCCATATTTGTCTGCCATGGATTCAAGGGGATGGAGAAGCCCATACCGGGTGAATTCTGATTCTCCGAACAGTGCTATAACCCTTCAAAGGCAATGCCTGTATGCCTGACGACCCCTTCTATAGCAGATTATGGACAGTGAGATCAGAACAATAGTGTCCGGTAAAAATTCACCAGACACAATATATAGGGCAAGGGGTATTGATTTTGAGCGGATTGATCTTCCCCGCGGCAGAGACCGCGGGGAATCTAATGCAAGGTATTATTTTCATCATATCCGCTCGCTTTACCCCGTGGCAGAGACCACGGGGAATACGCTCGCTGTCCATTTAAATTTTGCCATAGTGGCTGCCGTGAGGGCAGCCAGGCAAAATTACCTCGGAGGCAGACAGGAGGTCTGCCGAGAATGAGACGAAAAATCAGTACCCCTTGCCATTACCATAACTTTCAATGTTTACCGGACAGTAGTGAGATCAGAACTCAATGCCCTCCCTTGCAGGCATACCTCTGTTATGGGGATGTTTGATATTCTTCATATAGGTGACATAATCAGCCCTCCTGATCATCTCCTCTGTCGCTCCCCTGCCTGTCAGCACAAGCTCCCTGTCCAGGGGAAATCTCTCCATATAATCAACTGCAGCAGCCTCAGGGATTATGCCTGTCCTTACAAGGTTGTTGAACTCATCAATGATGACAAGATCATACCCCCTGGCATCGGAGAGGACCTCCTCAAGGTATCTCTGTGCCTTCTCCCTCATAACACCCATGTCCGTGTCAGGATAGAAAAGGGGTGACTTTATCTCGGTGTAGAGCCTTACATCTATTGAGAGTTCTCTCAACAGGTCAGTCTCTCCCCCCTTCCCGCCGGTCTTCATGAACTGTACAAAGAGTACCCTCAGCCCCCTGCTCTTGGCCCTCACAGCAAGCCCTACGGCTGCGGTTGTCTTGCCTTTTCCTTCACCGGTGTATATATGTATGAGCCCTTTTCTCATCCTCTGTCCTTGAAACTACATCCCCTGGAAAACTTCAGTCTTCCTTCCTCCTCTTAAGTGCCTCATTTATCCTGACAAGCGTATCCATGTAGATATCCTGCCTCTCTGGTCTTGTCTTTATTGCCTGTTCCGCAAGTTCCCTTGCCTCCCTCAGTTTTTTCCCCATAGTATAATACAACCATGCGAGGTTGTTCATGACATCGGCATTGTCAGGCATCTTCTCAAGGGCCTTCCTGTAGCTGTCCTCCGCACAGCCATAGTCCTTCATCCTGAAACAGGCATTTCCCATATAAAAAAGTGCAATGGGCAGTTCCCTGGATGCCATCCTGTACTGTCTGAGGGCCTCCATGTAATTACCCCTTTTTTCATTGACAACCCCCAGGTTTATATGCTCCTCAGGTGTAAGGGGATCATCCACCACTACCACCTTTGCAGTGGAACAGGCTGCAAGAAGAAGCAGCAGCAACAGGAGCGGGATAGACCTATGGATATACCAGAAGCCCCCAGTAGTTTGTTCTCCTCCATATCCGATCCATCTCAGCATAACTGAAGAAGATCTCCCTTTCATTCTGTGTGTTTACAAATAGCCCTTTCCCATTGTACCCCACAACCACCATGAAGTGGTTCTTCTGGAGAGGACCCATACCAGAATCAACCATGACTATCACGGGATAGCCTCCGTCAAGAGAGCGTATAAGCGCCTTCATTCCTCCCCTTAAGAGCTCTACCTTTAGACCCCTCTTTTTTGCATACAGATACAGATCCAGGCTCAGAGTCCCCCTGTGTCTGTCTGTGGACAATGCCCTTGCAATCTCTTCGGGTGTCACACCAACATTCCAGTAGTTCATTACGCCAGCAAGTGCGGCTGGACCACAGTGGAACCGTTTCTGCGGGAAAAGGGGTACCTGAAGGAGGACCTCCCTGTCGCCACCCGGGGGAGGGGTATAATACACCCCCCTCTCCGGATGGTGTGCACAGGACAGAAAGACAATAATGATTGATAACAGAGGTATCAGTCTAATCCTCAACTACTACCACCCTGTGCCCTGTAAGCTGCAGTAGCAACACAACAAGTATGGCTATGACAAGGAGTGTCACCACCACACCGAGGCCATCACCAGCGGTTCTCAACTGGTCAACGGAAGAGGCGAACTGATGAAGCTCCTCATCAGACAGCTGTGAGAGCCTCTCACGGATCTCCTCTCTGTCATACCCCAGGGCCTTCAACCTCTCAGAGACGATCCTGGATTCAAGGAACCTCTGGATACTCTGCAGATCATTGTTGCGCTGGTCTGTAATGTTCATGAAACCTGACTCCACCATGGAGGCATCCACCCTTGGTACAACAGACAGCAAGGCCATGGCCAAGACAAGATAAAGGCTGATTCCTCTAAAAAAGGGTATCCTCAATCCTGCTCACCTCCCTTCCCTGGTTGTTTCTCCATGGACCTCTTCTCCCTTTCCCTTGCCTGTCTTATCTTCTCCTTTATGATCTTCACCCTGTCCTGGAACTGCCGTGTGAGCATGTCAGCCTCCTCCTGACCTGATATAACATAGGGGGTTACCATGAGGAGCAACTCTGTCTTAACATCCTCCTCAGTGGTTGTGCTGAAGAGCGGACCAAGCAAAGGTATATCGCTCAGAAAGGGTATTCCCGTCCTGCTCTGGTTCTTCCTGTCAGAGATAAGTCCACCCAGCACAAGTGTATGGCCTGACTGTACTATTGCCGTGGTGTTGGCAGTCCGCTTAATGAACTTCGGAAATTCCTGACCCGCCACCACCTGGGAGCCACCGGCACTGCTGAACTCCTGTTTGATCTTTAAGGTAACCTTGTTCTTCTCGCTTATGTGGGGGGTTACATTCAGGATCACACCTGCTGTCCTGTACTGGATCTGGCCGGTGGATACAAGGGTCGTGGCGCCTGTACCGGTAGCTGGCTGCTGGGTCAGACCGGTAGCTATGGGTATATCATCACCTATCTCAATGGTTGCCTCCTTGTTGTCCACAGCGAGTATGTGGGGGCTTGCGAGGACATTGAGTTTTCCCCTTGATGCGGAAAGAGACAGGAAGGTGTTGAACTTTGTTGGATCAATCACATTCACAAAGGCACCTGACTGTACAAGGGGGGAAAAGTTGAGATCCGTAACCTTTCCCTCCTCGCTTACACTCCCAAGGAAGTTCCCGGGGCTGGAGGCAAAGCCGGCAAGCAGGGTTGCATCATCTGTTGAACCCTTAAGGAGCCATTCTATGCCGTACCGGGTCCTATTATCAAGGGTTACCTCAGCAATAAGCACCTCAATAAGCACCTGTTTGGGCGGGATGTCAAGCTTCTTCAGCGTCTCAAGTATTGCAAGGTAGTTCCTGGGGCTTGTCTTTATGATGATTGCATTAATGTCCTCATAGGCGGTTATGCTGATCTCGCCTGTGACCTCCCCCGGAAGTCCTCCCACAACCTTGGTGGTGGCAGGCTGTCTCTGCACCTTTGCGGTCCTTCTGCGCGGAAGGATTGCGCGCACAGGTCCTGGTGCTTTCCTGGCGCCCTCCTTTATATAGATGTTCTTTAAAATCTCTGCCAGCTTCTTTGCCTCACCGTTCTCCACATAATAGACAAATGTACGGAGATTCTCCCTGTCTGATGGGGGCACATCCACTGCCTCAAGTATCTTCATGATCTTGACAAGCGCTGATGGCCTGGCAGTAACGATTATGAGGTTCGTGGGCTCATAGACAATGATATCAGCCCCCCTTGGAAGAAGCCCCCTCAGCATATTGGCTGCATCAGAGGCCTTCACATAGGAAAGGGGGATAATCTGGGTGATGAAGGACGCATCAAGCTGCATCTCCACCTCCTTGCCCACCCCAACAGAAAGGGGCTCCTGCCTGGCCATTGTTACGGGCATTATCTTGTATACATCCCCATCCCTTACAGCTGTAAGACCGTTGAGCTCAAGTATACTCTGGAATATACGGAAGAGGTCCTTTAAGGGGAACTTTCTGTATGTCTGGATGGTGACCTTGCCTGAAACACCCGGGGCAAGTATATAGTTTATGCCAAGGATCTCGCTCACTGTTGAAATCACTGTACTTATATCAGCATCATCAAAATTGAGCACTATGTAGCGCTGGCCAGCCTCACCCTCCAGCCTGTAAAGCTCCTCCTTCCTCTTTATCTTTTCAACCTTCTTCTTCTCCTCCTTCCGTGGACCCTCAGGGCCGGGTTCAGGCAATACCAGTTCCTCTGACTTCTTTTCAGGTATCCTGTAGGATGGTCCGATCTCGCCAGCAGGTCTTACTTCCCTTTTCGGTGCACATGATACCAGTGAAACAATACCTATGAGCAGCAATGCAACTATCAGGAGTCCTCTCATATTGTTCATCTCATACCTCATCTAATCCGTCCTTGGAGCGGTCCTCAATGAGAGGGTTATCCTCCGGCCCTTCCATTCAAGGGTTACCTCTCTTTCCGTTATGCCGGTGACCTTTAAATCATCAATCCTGTCGCCCTCTCTTGCTGCCACTGTCCTGTCCCTGTCTTTCCTGATGTATGCTACATACTCATCGTACTGGTTAAGGACTATGCCCTTCAAGGTAAGCTCAGGCATCCCGGTCACCACCGGCTCTTCAGGTGCACCGGTCTCCTCTGTATCTTTCTGGAAGCCCCTGTCTGGGCTGAAGATATTCTTCTGCAGGACCTCACCACCTGGTCTGACCTCTCTGAGTTCGGGCCAGGAATCCTCTTTTTTACTCTCTTCAGTGGATACAGTCTCTGCTGTCACGGTTTTATATTTTATTACATTCTGATAAAAATTGACAGAGGAAAACACCAGTACCAATAACATGGCACCCATTAAAACAACCCTCAGGGGCATGGTCATCCTCCTTTTCTTATATAGCCTGTAAAATGGCCCCTCATCCTGACCTTATAGGGGTCTCTGATATTTATCACCCTGATATTGAGAAGGTCAATGGTGATCAGATAACCGCTGTCCGTGATCTTCCGGAGGAACTCCACCACCCCGCCCATATCACCTGCAACTGTTATCTGTACAGGCACCCCTGTGTAGTGCCTTTGGTCAACCCTCTCAAGTGTCCTCAGGGATGTCATGGTCAGCCCTGCCTCATCTGCATAGTTGCTTATGAGTTCCTGCATGAAGACCCTTGCACTGTTCTCATCCTTCCGGGGCAGCAGCCCTGACTCCAGCCTGCCGAGCAGAGACTCATGCTTCTTGAGTATCTTCTCAATGGTCTCCCTGCTCCCTGTCATCTCCCTGTATTTCAGGTATTTCTTTGTTTTCACATAAAGCGCGTCCCTTATCTCCATCCTTTTCTGCTCCACTGTCTTCAGATAGTTCACCACTAACATCATCAGCAGCCCAGCAGCTATTACAAGGATGTATCCCCTCTTCACTGCTCCATCTCCATCCTTATAACAAACCTCTCCCTGTCCTTCATGGTAATAATGGGAGAGGAAAACCTCACGTTGCTGAATCTCTCTGAGGCCTCAAGGGCCTTCAGCACCTCTATGGCCCTTTTTGAGAAGCCTGATATCTCAACGGTCTTCCCATTGTACTTGAACATGACAACCCAGGAATGCCCGGGAAGCACCCTGCCCAACTCCGCAAGTGCGTCAATAGCCTCGTATCCCCTCTTTTTCAGGAGGACCATCTCCCTCAGCCTGCTGTCCACAGCGTCAAGCCTACTGTTCATATTTAGGACATCCGAGGCCTCTGACTCTATTGACTGGATACCCCTCTGGAGCCTCTTCAACTCCCTGTAGTCAAGCCAGTAGGGGATAAGTATGGAGAGGACATAGAGGATAAAGGAAAGGGCTGCCAAAGAGGATAAGGCTACGGCATATCTGTGCTGGTAATGCGCCTCAGGACTGCCAAGAAAGTCAACCCTCAGGGGCTTCCTGGAGGAGACCAGTTCTGAAAGGAATGCCCTGAAATCATAATCCACCTGCTCGCATGGCATTAGCTCCACCGGAGGCTCACCCCTTCCCGAATAATAACAGGACGGCCTGTTTTCCTTTGTTATACCCACAAGATAATTCATCAGAAATCTGAGGTCCCTGAAGTGTTTCAATGACAGTATATCCCCATTCTCAACAAGCGCGGCTGAATAACTGCCCTCACCCCTGTAGATGAAAAGAGACCTCCCCTTATTCAGCAGCCCCCTTTTCATGACCCCATTAAGCATCTCAAGGAAATCAACAAGGATACCCTTTATCCTGATCCCCAGACCGCTGCAGATCCGGGTGTATCTTTCCAGATCCCTCTTCAGTACAGCCATGACAACAACCCGGGAGATCCTGCCCCTCCGGGCCAGCACATCAAAGGCGAGGCTGTATTCACCCAGTGGCAGGGGAAGCCGGTTCTCCAACTCAAACTCTATTGCCCTTGCTATCTCCTGCCTCTTTCTCAGTGGCAGATCAAGGAAGAAGGTGGTGACAGACTGAAATGGGATGGAAAGGTAGCATTCCCGAAGGGGGTATTCTTTCTTCAAATCCTCCAGTGTGGCAGTAAGCCTCTCAGGGACCTGTCCGCCTTCCTGTGGCAGGATCTCCTCCTCCAGGATGATCCTCTTTCCCGTCAGCCCCCTCTTCAGGAGCCCTATCCGGAATGATTTGTCACTGAGCTTTACTACTGCTGTAAAGGACATTTTCTCTCCAGTACAGTGTTTCTAAATCATAGCCCTTCAGTGCAGGTATCCGCTTGAGTACAGACTCTATTCTATAGGAGATATTACTTCCAGCTGGTGTGGCCTCCACAACAACCCTGAAATACATGGTTGAGGTCCGTGAAAAGCCAGCGGCTGTGAAGCGGGGTGGTATCATCCTGTATCCGCCAACAGTGACCGTCCGCTGGTTCATGACAGTATCAATCTCTATCTCACCAAGTCCCAGGAGCCTCATCAGTTCCCTTGATGCGGTATTGATATTCAACCCCCCGGTCCCGAAGGTGGTAAAGTATCTCGCAAGACCCGGGGATTCATCGTTGCCATAAACCAGTTCCCTGTCAAACCCCTTTACAAGAAGGAGTTCATCAAGCAGATCAAGGCGGTCATTCTTTGCCTGATAACCAAGCAGCTCGTAATACTCATCCTCGGCCCCATTGAGCCTGTGTGCATCATCAGGGTCTATCCAGTCCTTCAGGGAATCAATCAGCTCGTTCTGTTTCTCCCAGTCAACACCTCTATTCTTCAGCACAAGACGGAGGATATTCTCTGAGACGTGGTTTATATTTATCCTGCCCTCCTCATCCTCCACCCTGACCCTCACATCACCTTCTGGCAGATGGATGGTATCCGGTAGAGGTCCTGACTCCCTGTCAAGATAGAATCTGCCCTCTTCATCCATGAAATCCACTGCCCTGTCCCTGTCTGCCATGATCTCCCTGAGCACCATATTATAACCGGAAACCGCAAGATAATTGGCAACGGTCTCCTCCTTGAAGTTTCTCACCATTGCAGTGGAAAGCCTGCTGGAGAGGTTAAAGGTCATGGCAAGCATGCTCAGAAGGACAAGCACCCAGAGGGTGATTATCAGCGCATAGCCACCGTGCTTATCTCTCCCGTACCGTCCCTTCCAGCCTGTCTTATAGCTCAACCTGCGTTACCCTCAGGACCTCGTCAATGGTGGTAATGCCTTTTTTCACCTTTATCAGTCCATCCTCTCTCAGAGTCCTCATCCCCTGCTGAACGGCCTTCTGCCTCAACTCCCTTGCTGTGGCCTTATCCATTATCATCTCCCTTATCTCGTCATTGATGGTGAGGAGTTCAAATATGGCGATCCTGCCCATGTACCCTGTGTTTGAACAGTGCTCGCATCCATTGCCTCTGTAAAGGGGCACGTCTATGCCGAACTCCTGGACAAGCTCCCTGTTTTTTCTGTCCTCTGCCCTGCAGTGGTTGCATATCCTCCTGACAAGCCTCTGTGCCATAACACCTATAAGTGTGGATGAGACCAGATAGTTCTCAACCCCCATATCCATCAGCCTCGTTATTGCACCTGGTGCGTCATTGGTGTGGAGGGTGCTGAACAGAAGGTGGCCTGTCAGGGCAGCATGGATTGCAATACCTGCTGTCTCAAGGTCTCTGATCTCACCTACCATGATAACATCAGGGTCCTGCCTTACAATGTGCCTCAGGCCATTGGCAAAGGTGAGACCTATCTTTGGCTGCACATTTATCTGGTTTATCCCCTTCATGACATATTCAACAGGCTCCTCAATGGTGATGATCTTTTTCTCTGGTGAGTTTATCCTGTCAAGAGAGGCATAGAGGGTCGTGCTCTTGCCACTGCCGGTGGGGCCTGTTATAAGCAACATGCCATAGGGCCTGTGTATCAGCTGGTTGTACTCCCCAAGAAGCTCCTCGTCAAAACCGATCTCCTCAAGGCTGATAAAGGCTGCTGCCCTGTCAAGAAGCCTCATCACAATCCCCTCACCATGGACGGTTGGGATGGTGGAGACCCTTATATCAATCTCCTTACCGGCAAAGAACCCCCTGATCCTTCCATCCTGGGGAAGTCTCCTTTCTGCGATGTTCATGTTGGCAAGCAGTTTGATGCGGGATGTCACAGCAGGTGTCATGTTGACAGGGATTACCTCCTTGTCATAGAGGATGCCATCAATCCTGTATCTCACCCTCAGGAGATCCTCCTCTGGTTCAACGTGTATATCACTGGCCCTGTCTCTTACGGCATTCTCAATCAGCAGGTTTACAAGCTGGACAATGCCCTTTTCCTGGGCAAGCCCTGTAAGCTCATCCAGCTCCCTCGTAGCCTCCACCATGGAGAGGTCCTCCTGCACATCATCAAGGGCCTTCTTTATCCTTGCCTCCCTGGAGGCAAAGAGCCTGTTCAGATGGGATAAAATGACAGACCTGTGTGCAAGAACGGGTTTTATGTCATAGCCAAAGGCTGCCTCAATCGCCTCAAGGGGTTGTATGTTCAGGGGATCGGCAATGGCAATGAGGAGTTCGTTATCCTCAACCCTCAGGGGCAGCAGAAGGTTCTCCTTGAGGAACTCCTGCGAAAACCTGTCAGAGGGGAGGGTCTCTGGAAGGTCATCCTTTGACAGCACGGGAATATTGAACTGGATGGAAAGTGCCTGTACGAGTTCATCCTCCTTCAGGGCCATCTCGGCAAGTATCTCACCAAGACGCCTTTTTTCAACTGACTTCTCCTGCAACTCAAGCGCCTTCTGAAGGATATCCTCAGTTATGTAACCCAGCCCGACCAGTATCTCGCCTATTCTCTTGTGCATCTCCTATTTTGCAGGTATCCTTGGCACCGTCCCGAAGAGGTATTTAAAGTCCTCATCCTCAAACCTCACGCCACCACCTATGAAAAGCCCTCTCCACTTTGAGTTCAGGATATTATCCACACCTGCACTTATAA
>DROX01000205.1 GCA_011321725.1 Nitrospirota bacterium
ACTATCTCTGAGCAATCAATGAAGAAAATGAACTCTGTAATAAAATTTAATTTGAAAATATTCTATCACCAAGTTTTTAAATTTGTCAAACAAAAATAAAAAACTGTTCCTTTTACTCCATTTTTAACTATACTCACGGTTTCTCTGTTGTCCTGAACTGATGAAGGGCATCGGCTGGTTGAGTCTTCTGAAGTTTCTCTGAGGAACTGCCGCCGAATTTAAAACTGAATAATCCCTCCTCTACTCCAAGCTCCTCACGGCAGGCTGTAATGCACTCTCCGCAATTCACGCAGTTAATCTCCTTCTTTGTAGACCTGGGCTTGACACCCATGAAACAGACCCTCTCGCAGCGCCTGCAATCCGTACAGCGGGAGAAATTCTTCCTGTCAAAGACAACCCTTAATGATTTAGGACTGAACCACCCGAAGATCATCTGCATCAGCCCCGGTGCACATACATATTTGCAGAAGACATGTCTTACAAAAATGGAGGTAATGATTATATAAAGAGTGACACCTGTAATGCCGGCAACAAGGCCTCTGGAGAGTTTCAGGGTGGTTATCTCCCCCCATATCCTTGAAGGGGCAATAAAATAACCACTCAGCAGTATACCTATTACAGGAGGTATGGTCATATAAAAGAGCACGGCAAGTACTGCATATACCCATCTTCCTTCCAGGGATTCCCTGCTGGTATGATTGCCCTTTCCAAGGAGTGATCTCCTTCCAAGTATCTTCCCGTTCAGAAAATCGGCAAACTCAAAGAGAAATCCCTCAGGACATAGCCAGCCGCAGAAAAACCTCCCGAATATGGCCCCCATCACGGGAAAGAAGGCAAGGACAAGTAACCAGGGAATTATAGCCTTCAGTACTATGGTGATTGCAACCTCACCAGAGCCATGAAGTGTTCCGGCAGCCAGAGCATCCCTGATGCCAAGGCTCCATACCTTTCCAAATAGATAAAGCTCCTTGCTATCAGAGTCATAACGGAGTATATTGAATATGGGCATGGTGAGGAAGAAGGCAAGGAATAACACCTGTGAGATTCTTCTGAAAAGGTGTAGTTTTCTGATTCTGTTCATGTTTATTTATAACCTGACTTTTATTAAAATTGTTATGATTTAAATCATAAATAAAAAGTTATAATAAAGCATTTTAAAAAAATGACATCAAAAAGGCCTTTGCCTTTGATGTGCATTTTGAGAGAGACGGGATGTTTGAATAGAAAGAGGAAAAAAACTTGTCTATTATGTATGATAAAATACTATCCATGAAGGAACGGATTTTAAAAGTTTTTGAAGATTTTCCTGAGGTGTTATTTGCCTATTTATTTGGCTCTGTCTCTGAGGGAATCTCAGGGCCTCTCAGTGACCTGGATATTGCCATTTACATGAAGCCATATTCAGGTGAGAGGTACATAAAACTTCATACTGCCCTATGCAGGATACTTAGAAGAAGTGATATTGACCTTCTTGTGCTGAACAGGACAAGAAACCTGATACTCATTGAGGAGATATTCAGAAAGGGGCAACTTATATACGACAAAGAACCAGGGTTCAGGATTGAGTACGAGGTAAAGATGATTCACAGAGCAATTGATTTTCGAACACAGAGAAAGGCGGTAATGGGAATTTGAGGGAGAGGATTCTTTATACCGAGAAAATCAGGGGAGGCTGAAAGCCTCCCCTGATTGAATTTTTATACCGTTGTCTCTGAAGGCTCTGTAGCTACAGCCTCCACAGGCTCCCTGCCAAGTTTGAAGAAATCAATCACAAAGAGTGTTACACCATAGAGGAAGCCAAGTCCGAATATTGCCCTGAATATCCAGAACCAGAGGTTGTAATTTGCCTTGACAGTCACATAGTCAAGTCCCACAAGCCTCTCCATATAGGTCTGCACCATTCCCGCACCTGTAAGGGTAAGGACGATAAAGATCATTGATATGGTCATCCACCAGAAGGAACGGTAGCCCCTTGAGGTATTGAAGTTCTCAGCCCCTCTGATAAGAGGCAGTGTTATATAGATCATGGACATGACAAGCAGCACATAGGCTCCATAGAAGGCAAGGTGTCCGTGTGCTGTGGTAATCTGTGTACCATGTGTCCATTTGTTCACCTGTGGCAGTGTATGAATCACTCCCCAGAGACCTGCACCGACAAAGTTGAAGATTGCATGAGAGGTGGCATAGAAAAGTCCGAGACGGTTGCTCACTACCCTGTGTGTCCTTGTTGTCCTGAAGGCATCCCAGACCATCACAAGAAGTGGTATGGGTTCAAGGGCGCTGAATATTCCGCCCACCCATAACCAGTATCTCGGTGTTCCGATCCAGTAGTAGTGATGTCCTGTGCCAAGTATGCCTGTGAACAGGACAAGGGCCACCTCTATATACATCCATCTCTCAACTACATGACGCTCAACATTGGTGACCTTCATGAGCATAAAGGCCAGTAGCGCACCGGCGATAACCTCCCAGGCACCTTCAACCCAGAGATGTATCACCCACCACCACCAGTACTGATCCTTTACCATGCTCTTTGAGTAAAACATGCCTGGCAGGTACATAAGGGCAAGGAAGGTAAGACCACCAAGTAAGGTTCCCTGTATCCCTGTCCAGCGTTTTGATTTGTACATAGTCATAAAATTGTTGAGGAGAAAGAGTATTACTGATAGGGCTATCAGCCAGTCAGCCCAGCGTGGTGCTTCAATATATTCCCTGCCTTCGTTAAGAAGCAGTGTTCCGGCTATAAATTTGTTAGCCTGAGGATCAAAACCCATCCAGATATAGCCAAGGACCACAGCAGTTACTGCCACAACAGTGGCCCAGAACTGGAACTTTGCAAGGGGTATACTCCATAGCTCGCTCTGAGATTCCTCTGGAACCACATAGTAGGTAGCACCCATCAACCCCATCAAAAGCCATACAACAAGGGCATTTATATGAAGATCCCTGATTATATTGAACTTCAGCGGGAAGAAATCCGGCCAGATAAACTGCAGTGCTGCTATTATACCAACAAGCACCTGAACAAGAAAGAGAAGCACAGCAAAGGTGTAAAAGTTTTGTGCTATCTTCTGACTTTCATATCTCATCTTTGTGACACCTCCTTATTTAAGTGTTATTAAGTAATCAACAAGCTGGTTAAGTTCTTCATCAGAGATCTGTGGAAAAGGCGGCATTGCAGAATCAGACACAACGCTCTGGGGATCTCTGATATGTTTCTTATGCCACTCGGGATCGGGTTTTCTTGAGCCCACATGAGTCAGATCAGGTCCGGATGTACCTCCAACACCGTTTATCATATGACAGGCCTTGCAGTTATACTTCTCATATACGGTGGCACCTGGTATCTGGGGCACTCTGTATCTGGCAAGCACCGGTTTAGGTGGCCAGCCGTTTGTGTCAACCTTTGAGACCCAGTCAAGAAAGGCTACTATTTTCTTTGCCTCCTCCGGTGTGATACCAAGCACAGGCATGGCTGCATTTGGTTTTACCTTCCTTGGATTTACAAGGAACTTCTCAAGATAGCCCTCCGGCTTGTTGACTGTTATCTTGGTGAGGTCAGGAGCATAATAGGAGCCGTTACCCAGGATGGTATGACAACCTATACAGTCATACTTATGCCAGAGTTTCTTGCCTGCATCAACCTCTTCTGTTATCTTGGGAGCCCGCTTGTCAACCTTCTTCATCGTGTCAATGGTAAGACCAATAAAGATCACGAAGAAGAAGATACTCCCGAAGATAAAGAGATTTCTGATACCCTTGTTACTCATGCATGGCACCTCCCTGTAGTTGATTTGAATAAGCCGACAGATGTCAGCCCCTTGTATATGCATTGAAAAATATTGGTTCTGTATAAAATTATCATTGCAGCCGGGAAATTACAATGATATAAATCATAATTATCACAGCCTGTGCAGGTTGTAAGGAAGACATGCGCCGATGAAGCGAAACAGACAGTTGTAAAATGGGGCAGGATGAGGGGCAGGCCACTGCCTGCCCCTGTGATTACTTGAGTCCCAGCTTCTTCTTCACTTCTGCCCTTGTCCTCAGTTCGTCAAGCCAGTTGGCCATCTCTGCACCGTCAACGGTTATCTCATAGGAGCCATGCCATAGTGCATAGTCAGGGCCCTGCATGAATGCACCCATTCTCCAGCGTCTGCCTTCATGGTGCCATATCTCGTGCCAGAGTGTATCTACCTCGCTTTTACCGTTGAACTTGATCTCCTTGTCAAGACCTTCCTTCTTGATGGGATCGTAGTACTTCTTCTTTATACCAAGTGCAACAGCATTGTACACATCAATCACCTTCTCAGCCTTTGCAAGCTCGCCCTTTACCCATGATGAGGAATGACACTGGGTACAGACCTTTACCATGTCCGCCCTCTTGGCCTCTGGTGAGCGCCTGCCATCACCCTGGATTGCATCCCAACGGGTATCACCTTTTTCCCACCATTTACCGGGTCCGACATAGGCATTGTATACCTCTGGTGCAAACTTCTTGGCAATAGCAAAGGGATTGGGTAGTCCTGTACCCACCTTTCTCAGGGAGCCTTCGGGCAGTCCATACATCTTTTCGTATCGCTGCGCAATCTCAGGGTCTATAGAGAACTTGGCCTGTCCTTTGAGATACTTCTCAGAGGTTGGCCATGAAAAGGCAGGTTCAAGCTCCCATTTCAATCTTGCACTCACATTGTGTGTACTCTCCACGGCTCCTCCAAATCCGCTCATGTGACAGGTTGCACAGGTAGGTGCCTCAATGTCCTCTGGACCCCACTGCCCTGGTGGGACATCCCAGTTCCAGTGTTCACCTTTTGCGGCAAAAATTGCACCATGTTTGCTCTCCTCGTAAATCTCTGCCTGGGGATGGTCAGGTCCAAGGTGACACTGGCCACATGCCTCGGGTTTACGGGCCTCGGCCACACTGAAGGCATGCCTTGTATGACAGGCGGTACAGGTGCCCACGCTTCCGTCAGGATTGAAGCGACCCATTCCATTGTTTGGCCAGTTGATAAGCTTTCCATCCTTGCCGACCTTGATCACCGTACCATGACAGTGAAGACAGCCTGCCTCTGCTGTCTCGCGAGAGAAGTTTGTCTTGTAGTTCCTGTTTTTCCCCACGGTGATATTATCCTCTGTAACCCTTTCACCTTCAGAGATTGCATAGGATGAGAGGGAGAAAAGCCCTGCTGCCGAGTGCAGGCTCTCTCTGAACTCCTTTACCTGCTTTGGATGACAGCTCTGGCAGTACCTTGGTGTAACAAGGGCGGTAACCCTGTAGCCATTATGATCAAACCCAGCAGGGTCGTCTTTTTTTGCCATGTGACATACATAACACTTCACACCCACCTTGCTGTGCTTTGACTCCTGCCACTGCTTTACTATGCCAGGCGTAACCGTATCATGACAGCTTATGCACGGATCTGTTGGATTCTCAAAGGCATTGACCACCTTCTGATTTACTGTAAAGACAATCAATAGACTTATTATTAACAACAAAAGTCTTCTCATAAACACCTCCTTCTGAAAAAATTCTCGAAACCAGGTCCTACATGTCTTCCCAGTTCAGATAGACCAGTTCAAACTCTATCACCTCCTCCCACTGGTTGATCTCCTCGGATATCTCCTTTAGCCTTTCTGCGGTCTCAGCCTCAAGAACAATTGCAATACCCTTCTCACCTACCCCCTCAACTGTTACGGATGGAAGCCTTTCAAGACGATCCACTATACTGTCCTCATACTCCCTGGACATGGGGACAACCACAGCACCTGCTACTGGCATATCATCTCCTTCTGAACATGTATTTTATTGCCCCTGTTGGACATACATCCCTGCAGAGGCCACAGTTATCACATTTTATCCAGTCAAATCCGGGCTCATCCTCAAGCAATCTCATCGGCTCAAGATTGTATGGACATCTCTCATCACATCTCCCGCACCGGGTGCATAATTGTCTCTCCATCCCTATCCTTAGAACCCTTTTGGCTCCCAGGATTGACAGCCCTCCACCTGACGGGCAGAGACTGCTGCACCATGCCCGTGATGTGGAAAGGCCCTCAAAAAGGATAATACCAGAGAGAATGGAAACACCCGTCAGAGATACGCTATGATGGGTAAAGAGATACATCAACTCCCTTCCAAGCATATGGGGCGGGTCAATGACAGACACAACAGGTGTGGACAGGATAAAGGACAGCAGGAGCATTACGGATAAAAGTGGATACCTTATGTCAGGCAGCCTCAGTTCGTGATTCAACCCCATCCTTTTCAGAAGGGTGTTTGTCCTCTGGTTCAGTTCAAGAATAAAACCCACAGGACAAAGCCAGGAACAAAAGACCCTTCCAAGAACAATAGTTATAAAAAGCGGGATGATAAGCCCCAGAAGATAGGGTATGTATATTACCCTGGCCGAGAGGATACCATCCATGAAGGCTATGGGATGTACAAACCTGAAGCCTCCTATTGTGAACACCCAGGTATCACCGCTGATGTTTCTGATTGTGGGTGGTGGCAGGTGGCCCAGGACAATACGTGACGGCGACCATTCAAAGGAGTTCATCGTGACTGCTGGCACCACTATTAATAGAGCTATCACAAAGAGCTGGCTCAGCCGTCTGAGATAGATTACCCTTCTCATTTTCATGCCGGGGTCTCTCTTCATGGCCTTAACACCACCCTTATTGCCGGTAGTCTTACCCCGGGTCCTGCGGAACCGATAAGATTCCTCACCATTGCAGCATATCTCTCCTCAAAAAAAGTCAGCTTTATACTCCTGTCCATCACAGAGCGTGCAATATACTCCTTTACAGGGCATACATAGTTGCACATACCACATCCTATGCAGTGTTCCGGGTCCACCCATGGCCTTATACCTGTTGCCCCTACAATCACCTCATTGGGCGGGAAATCCCTCAATGCCTTATCCCTGAGAGGGCAGTTGTAGTAACACTCCCCGCATGAGTCATACTGCCATGCAAGACATATCTTCCTGTTAAGTACGGACACACCTATCTTCAGCTCCTCCGGCACCTCTGCAAGGACATCTTTGGTGTTTCTTATCCTCTTTATTGCACCTGTTGGACATGCCTCACCGCAGCGAAGATATCTGCTTATTGGTCTGTCCTTACCATCAGGTCCCCTCTGCTGGCAGAGATAACAGGGTGTCCTCAGGGGATCAATGTAGGGTGTATGAATGAATGCCCCTGCCGTAATGTCAAGTGCACGGATGCTGTCATAGGGGCACGCCTCAATACACTGGCCACATCTTATGCAACGAGCAAGAAAGTCCCTCCCTGATCCCGGTGGTCTCAGGACAGGACCATGGAAGTTCAATGGCAGGAGCCCAATTGCACCTACATACACAATGCCCTTCAGAAATTCCCTTCTTGCTATCATTGCCTCTCATTCTCTTTTATTACAATATCGTACCTCCTGCCCTTTATCTGGTAGGGTGACAGGACAGTACCTCTCACGGTTACGATGGCATCCCGCTCCGGCATGACACCTGATGTAATCACCCATATCTGTCCTGTATCATCAACGAGGAGGTAGGGCTGTTCATTCACAAACTCAAAGGCAAGACCCGGCTCTGCCCTGCCCCTTACAAGTACATCCTTCCCCAGATATCTTTCCTTATACCTGATGATTTCTCCTATTGGTACTGTCCTTGAGGCTTCACGTTCTGGCCTCTTTTCACCTACTGTGCTCTCCTTTTCCGTACATCCAAGAAGAACCAGGACAACCACCAGGAAGATCCATAGGCACCTCTTCATTTCAATCCACCTTGAGAGATTCCCCCTCCCACTGGTTTATGAGAGGGGAATAAATCGGGAGGGGTCACACCTTTATCAGCTTTACAGCGCATACCTTGAAATCAGGCTCTCCGGCACCTGACCAGCTCCTGGGGTCATCCACGGTAAGAAGGTTTATCAGCTTGTTCTCATCAAACCATGGAACAAATACCATCCCAGGTCTTGCCCTGTCCGTAACCCAGACGGGAAGCACGATCTCCCCCCTCCTTGAAACAATCCTGAGATTCTCGCCACTGTTGAGATTGAGGGACCTTGCATCCTCAGGTGAGACCTCCACATAGGCATGGGGGTTCATCTCCCTGAGGAGCTTCACCCTCATGGTCATGGTGCCTGAATGCCAGTGCTCTATCACCCTGCCGGTGTTGAGCACATAGGGATACTCGGCATCAGGCATCTCGAAATCAAGCCCTGCCTTAAGGACCCTGATGATCGCCTTCCCCTCAGAGCCTTTATGGAATGGGTGATGACCATAGTAATTTATTGGACCTGACAGCCCCTTTTCCTCAAGATGCTGGTCATAGAGTGTCACATAGCCGGTCTTGTACCTTCTGGTGGTTGCTCCAAATACACCCTCGGCATAATCCTTTGAGATGTAGCGTTTGGCAGATCCCCTGTTATCAAACTCCGTGCTCGGGCATGGCCACTGTATGCCACCGGCATGGGCCTTCAATTTCTCGTAAGTAGCACCCCAGAGATCCACATCCTGCCCTCTGGTACAGAGGCGGTATTCGTTCCAGGCCTCTTCTTCTGTCTCAAACCCGAGGCCATACACATTCCTGATCTTTTTGACCCTGCCGGTCATGGGATCAATGACCCTGTAGGCTGTCTTCCTTCCCAGCTTCTTTGCAATCCTCCTTGCTACCTCCTTAATCTGCCAGAAGTCAGGCCTTGCCTCTCCAGGCGGATCAATAAGCTTCGGTATGAACTGGGATCGTCTGTCCGTCTGTCCCATGACACCCTCTTTTTCCACCCACATGGCAGAAGGCAGTATTACCGTGGCAAGCTCTGTTGTCCTTGTTGGATAGATATCACTGACCACCGTGAAGGCCTTTTTCATTGCCTCACGATACCTGCCCGCATTTGGAAGGCTCTGGCCTGGATTGGTGGTGTTTATCCAGATGGCCTTTATCTTTCCCTGGGCAAGACGCATGAACATGTTAACAGCAGGTCCGGTGGGTTTCTTGGGCATCCATTCCACGTTTATACCCCAGATGTCTGCTATCTCCTTTCTGTGTTTCGGGTTTGCCACAGCCCTGTGCCCCGGCAGGATATGTGTAAGTCCACCCTGCTCACGGGTGCCACCGCATGCATTTGGCTGCCCTGTAAGGGATAGGGAGTCACTGCCTGGTTTTCCTATCTTACCGGTCAGTAGATGGAGGTTGTGGAGCTGGCAGTTCAGCTGTACCCCCTTGGTACGCTGGTTTATCCCCATGGTCCAGATACTGAGTGTGGGATGCCCCTTTCTTGCAAACCACTGTGCCGCCTTTCTTATATCTGAGGCAGGCACCCCCACCAGTGCCTCAACCTTCTCAGGTGCGTAATCTGAAAGAAATCTTTTGTATTCCTCAAAATCAACAAAATCACCCTTTGTCTTGAGACCCTTCCTGAATGTACAGTACCTCAGATGCTCATTGTCCACAAGCCCCTTTTCTATGATCACATAGGCCATTGCATTAAGGAGATACATATCATAGCCTGGACGGAACTTCAGATGTAGATCAGCATATCTTGCTGTGGGTGTATAACGTGGGTCAGCAACAATCACCTTGACCCTATCTGGATATGCGCTTTTGCGGTCTATGACCCTCCTGAAGAGCATGGGATGGTTCTCTGCGGTGTTTGAACCTATTATGAAGAAACAGTCTGAGGTATCAAAATCATCATATGAGCCTGCAGGCTCATCCGCACCAAAGGTGTTGAGGTACCCACCCACTGCAGAGGCCATACAGAGCCGGGGGTTTCCCTCAACATTGGCGGTACCGATTATTCCCTTGAACAGCTTGTTTGCAGCAAAGGCCTCCTGGGTGGTATTCTGGCCTGAGCCATACCAGGCAACACTGTCAGGTCCGTACTTCTTAATATATCCGGCAAACCTGTCAGCAATCAGGTCAAGGGCCTCGTCCCACGAAACCTCCTTGTAGGAACCATCGGACTGCCTGACCATGGGCCTTGTGAGCCTGTCCTTGCCATACATTATATGGGGAAGTGAGTAGCCCTTCATACAGAGCCGGCCGAAATTTATTGGACTATCTGCGTCACCCTTCACGGCCACAACCCTGCCGTTCCTGACCCCGGCAAGCACGGTACAGCCAGTTCCACAAAAACGACACTGAGACCTTCCATATCTGATTGAAGGCTCAGCAACCGCCTCCACAGGCAGTCCTGCCATTGCAAGTGCAGTAGCTGCAGCGGAGGCCCTTATGAATTCTCTTCTACTAATTCCCATGAAATACCTCCCTTTGGATAAGTTATTAATCAAAGATTTAGGCTCCTTTAGTTATATCATCTCACATCGGGAGGTAAAGTGTCCGTCAATGGTTGTAAAGTTTCTGTAAAGCCCTGATGTGCCTCTATGAGAACTCTCTTATCTCTTGGAGGGCATGAACCTGTATCCCACACCAGGGATGGTAATGATATATTTTGGGTTGGAGGGATCCTTTTCTATCTTTGAACGGAGGTGCTGGATATGAACATCAATGACCCTTGACCAGGAGTACAGCTTCTTGTTGTCCTTCCAGAGGGAGTTTCTTATAAAATCACGGGTGAGCACCTTTTCCCTGTGGTTGATGAAGAGGCACAACAACTCAAACTCCTTGGGTGTGAGGTCAACCCTTTTTCCCCTCACCCGCACCATTCTCTTTGGTACGTCCACCACAATCTCGCCTGCACGCAGCCTCTCCAGGGACTCCAGGGATGTACGTCTCAAACACGCCTTTATCCTTGCCACAAGTTCAATCGCCTCAAAGGGCTTCACCACATAATCATCAGCACCGCTCTCAAGGCCCAACACCCTGTCAGAGATGCCGTCACGGGCTGTGAGCATAATCACGGGTATACTGATATGCCTTTTCCTGAGTTCACGACACAAATCCATACCGTCACCATCAGGCAGCATGAGATCAAGAACGATAAGATCAGGGATCCTTTTATTGATGAACTGCCATGTTTCAGCACAATTTGTAGCAGTGGCCACTTCAAAACCTGCTATCTCAAGGTTTGCCTTCAGCACCTTCAGTATGTCTGGGTCATCATCAACCACCAGAATCAAAGCCATCAGCCCCTCCCTTGTAAAAGGGTAGTTTGAAATAGAATGTGCTCCCCCTTTTACCGTTACTGATTACACCGATCTCACCCTCATGGGCCCTTATGATGGCCTTGGAGATTGCAAGGCCAAGCCCTGTACCCCCCTTCCTCTCCTTGTAGAACCTGTCAAATACCCTCTGTTGCTTGTCATATGCTATCCCTGGACCGTTGTCAGTCACGGACAGGACCACCCAGTTGCCTGTACGGTAGGCCTCCAGCATGATCATGTCACCTTCCGGAGAGAACTGTATTGCATTCGTGACAAAATTCAGGATTACCTGGCGTATTCTGTCCTCATCAGCCCATACGGAGAGACCATCCTCTATCTCCGTCTTCAGGGAGAGCCTCTTGTCATCCAGAAGAGGCATCACCTCAAGGGTCAGGCTCTTGAGGATACGGTCCAGATACAGATGTTCAAAACTGAATTCCATCTTACCATTTTCTATCTTTTCAAGGTCAAGTGTTTCATTGACCATCCTGTTGAGCCTCTCGGCATTTGATGAAATGATATCCATGAATGAGAGGATCTCATCTATATCACACATCTTCGGGCAGGTCTCATGTAATGATAACAGTTTCTGCTGGATATAGCTTATTGAACCCTTGATAGAGGTCAGGGGGGTTCGGAGTTCATGGGAAATGGAGGATATAAAGTCGGACTTCCTTGCACTTAGCTCCCTGTATTCCTGGTTCACCTTGAGAAGTTTCTCATTGGCCTTTCTCAGGCCCTCCGTGGCATTCCTCACCTCCTCCTCAAGGGAGTCATGATATCTTCTTATTGTGTCCATCATCTCTGTGAATGTACTATACAGTGATTTCAGCTCCTCTGCATCAGGTTCCACCAGTTCTATCTCACCACCCCTCCTGTATCCCTCCATTGTCTTCTGCAACCTCTTAATGGGTCTGACAACAAGCTTGTTCATGGAGAGATAAAGGAAAACGAGCAGACTCAGGGAAATGGACAATGCACCTGCTGCCAGGGTCCACCTGTTCTTTGAGAGGTTCTGAAGGATAGGGTTAATGGGAATGGAAACACTGATGGCACCCCTTACACTTCCGACCCTGTAATCACTGTGACATTCCAGGCATGACGCCTCCACATACAGTGGCGCAATGTAACGGTAGATACTGATACCATTGCTCCTCTCAATGGTGGACAGCTCCTTCAGCCCCTCATTTTCAAATCTTACCAGGGCACTTCTCTCAAACTCGTCAGGTTTGTTTGAGGGATTTACAAGCCTGAGGCTTGTTATGTGGAACCAGTAAAGCCCCTCCCTCTTTGAATACTCTGAGAGCTGCCTTGTGACATATGCAGGATTCTCTTTTACATACCGCCTGCCGGTTATATCAACAATCTCCGGTTTTTTCAGATAGGGATTACTTGTGACCCAGGGCAGTTTCTCTACGAATATACCACCATGGTCAGCGATCCATCTCCGCGTAAGCACAATCTGTTTGAAGAGTATCTTGGCCTGGGATTCCACCTGCTTGAAGACAAGCCCTTCATGGGCCTTTTCCACAACATAAAAGGTTATGCTGAAGGTTATCAGAAGGGCTATGGAGGATGATAGGAGTATGCGTGCACTCAGGCTGTTGAGTATCCTGCCCCTGGAGAGAGTCTTTTTCATAATACTATTTTAACATGTGTTGAAGCGGATACAAAAGTTACAGGGGGAAAGAAGAAAGCCCCGGTCAGCTCCTCTTTTGCTGGAACCCATGAAGATAATCAAGCCCCTCGGCACCCTGATAAACCCCTTCTGTCCCGTCAACATCCCTGACTATCCTTTTTATATGCATCCTCTCGGTGCTGTCCATCTTCCTGAGCCTGCCGAGAGAGAAGACTATCGCAAGTGCAAGCCCCACAAAACCAGAGAGCACATCAATACCTCTGAGGCCTGTATAGAGAGAGATTAGATAACCTGACAGTGATGATACGACAAAGATCAGCAGGGGAAGAATGAAGGCTATAAAATATCCCTTCCAGTGCACCTCCCTTTTCAGTCCCAGCATCACCGTGTCTCCAACCTCGGCGTTGAGGGTGTTATCAACGGTAAATATCATATTTGCACCGCCAGGCCTGCACATGCCCAGCTTGGCCATGGCGCAGCCACGGCAGGAGGTACCCTTGCCAAGAAGCACCTTAGCGGTGGTACCCTCCCTTTCAATCACAACGCCTGTCTCCACGATACTGGTCTTCATAAAATAATTATAAAATAAATTGTTTTGTTCACTTATGACATAAATCATAAAATTTCACTTCAGGTCTTCTGCAAAATATGTGTATGAAGGAATCCCAAAAGCCCTATCTGAGAAGGTTACGATATGCTGTGCAGCTCTGGTTCCTTCTGTTCTGCATATACGCAGGCTACAGGTTCTTTCAGTTCCTACTTCACTTTGAAAAGCCAGGGCAACCCTTCGTACAGAGACCTCCATCTGTAGACGGGTTTCTGCCAATAGCCGGTTTCATGTCACTCAAGTACTTCCTCCTTACAGGTATCATTGAGCCCATCCACCCTGCGGCAATGATCCTCTTCGTTGCCATCCTGATGACCTCGCTTCTTCTTAAGAAAGGGTTCTGTGGATGGATATGTCCTGTGGGAACGGTGTCACAGTATCTGTGGATGGCTGGCAGGAGGCTATTTGGCAGGAACTTTGTAATCAAAAAGGAGATAGACATCCCGCTAAGGGCAATCAAGTACATCATCATGGCCATCTTCCTCATACTGATCGGTATCGCCATGACCCCGAATATGATGATCCTCTTCTTCATAACCGACTACTACAAGATCGTTGATGTAAGAACCATGAGGTTCTTCACCGAGATGTCCGTGACAACCGCTGTGGTGCTTTCTGTTCTGGTCCTGCTGAGCCTGCTTTACAGGAACTTCTGGTGCAGATATCTCTGCCCTTACGGAGCACTGCTGGGTCTGGTCAGCATCCTGAGCCCCCTCAAGATCAGGAGAAGGCAAACAGACTGTATTCACTGCAGGAGATGTTCTGATAACTGTCCGTCCCTTATTGATGTGGAAAAGAAGACCACTATCTCATCACCCGAATGCTGTGGCTGCCTTACCTGTGTGAGTTATTGTCCCTCAGGGGCTGTAGAGGTAACACTGAGAACAAACAGGTCACGCATACTGGTAAGGCCTGCCTATTACATAGCATCGCTTCTGATCGTCTTCTATCTCTTCGTAGGGATCGGGAAACTTACAGGCCATTGGCAATCAAAACTCCCCTATGCCGAATACAAGAGGCTCCTTACCCCTCAGGGGACAGATGGGTCAGCAGGGAGGTGATAAGCAGGGCCAGTACGCCCAGTACCGCCTCTATGGTTATGCACCAGTAGAGGTATTTCTTCACCTTCAGGAGGCTCTCCCATTCAGGGTTACCCTTTTTCTCAAGTAGGGGTATGATAAAAAATTTGTTTATACCACCCAGTGCAAATATCCCGGAGACAACAAAAACCTTGGCCACAAAGGTCCTGCCATAGGCTGTGTCCGTAAGTATGGATAGACCATTGATCCTTATGAGAGCAAGGACAATGCCTGTTAAACCTGCAAGGGCTACAGAATAGGTGGCAAGGCTGGAGAACCTCTTGATCATGCCCAGGAATACCCCCCACAGATCCTTGCCCCTGTCACGCAGAAAAAAGCCGTAGCAGAACCTGATAAAGAATACACCGCCGATCCATAGGGAGACTGAAACCACATGGCCCACATCAAGTAGAAAGGCAATGGTGAAGTAACCTCTCTGTGCCTGGTGGCTTGACATGCTGAGACTTGCCAGGAGAAGAAGAGAAAGTATCACCCCTGAGACTATACTCCATCTCTTTGGTCTCTTTATGTTGAAATAGGCGACGATAAGCAGCAGGGCCAGTATAGCTGTCCTGAGGATCACCAGGTTGCCGTACCCTGTTCTGGTTAAAAAGAGGGGTATTACCGAGAATGTCTCCGCCATCGGGGTCTCTGTCATGTAGGATACATGGAAAAAAAGGTGTATAAGGTTGGCAAGGCTTGCAAGAATCGCAGAGATAAATATATAAACAGATGAGACCTCACCAAAACAACTGCCCCTGCCCTCAACAGGGCATATATCCGCTCCCGAAGGCGCGGTAACCAGTGCCTTTGATATAAAGGCACCGGCAAGGAAGACCACACACGAGAGAAAGATCCAGTAGGCTACAATCATTGATATGAAGGGAATTGTCATGCCTACTTGATTGTAAACCTGAATTCCTTCCTTTGTTTGTGACCATCAATACTCACACACCTCCACCTTACTGTATATACACCTGGTGGAAGGTTCTTCTGCAGCTCCACCTCCATTGTTGTATCATCATCACGGAAGGTGGTCTTTTTTGAGACCTTCCTGCCCTTCTCATCAAAGACCTCAATCTTTGAAAATGCCTGCTCTACAGATCCAAGAAATGTAAGTGATACCTTCTCAGGGGGTGAACTCAGGACCGCATCAGGCTCGGGGCTGCTCTGCATCACACGGATATGGGCGTTAACCACAAGTGGCAAACCCACCACCAGAAACAAGACACCATATAAAAAAAACCTTCTCATGCTTACCTCCATTGTTTTGGTCTTTTTATTTTTACAAACAACAAGATTCCCTTTCACCCTGAAATAGCGATTTACTTTAAACATTATAGGTTCATATGTATTGCCTGCTTCTGGGCTTGACCTTTTTCTATCAGCAAGCTTGGGCCTACATGGGATTTATGGATTTTTCACAATTTCTCCTTAAAATAGTATTAAAAAAATATGAACAAATTATGAAGACCCCATACTGCCCTGTCTACCCCCTCACACCTGCCCCGTGAAGTAAAAGTGTTATAGCAGGTCAGAAGTAGTTTTTAAAATCGGTGAACTCTGCTGGCCTGTAACTCCTTGACATTTTGTGTAAAAAGCCCTATGATGTAGATATAGGTTCATAATTTTACGGGGAAAGGAGGTATTATCCATGATTGTAATAGCAGAAAATCTCAATACCCGCAACAGCACTTATATGGATGCAGTAAAGAGGAAAGACCTGGATACCATTGTTAAACTGTGCGGCGAACTGATTGACCGAGGAGCAGATGTCATAAATGTACAGACCTCCCTTGATGGCTCAGGTGATGAAGAGATACTGCCAGAGATCATAAAGGCAATCTCAGATACCCATGATATAACCCTATCCATTGATACAAGAAACATTGAGGCATTAAGGAGAGGTATTACCCATTGCAGAAAACCCCCCTTCATCAATTATCTCTCCCTTGAAGAAGACAACCCTGAGGAGATATTGTCACTATGCAGAGACCATAAATGCAATCTTATCATAAGGGCCTTAAGAGGTATCATACCCACCTCGCTGGAGGGAAAGCTCCAGTGTATTGAGGAACTCATTGAGATGGCCAACGCCTCAGACATACCCAATGGCAGGCTCTTTGCAGATCCATCGGTTGTCCATTTCGGCAGCGGCATGGGGCAGGACCATATTGTAAGCTGCCGTGACTTTGTGGTAGCACTGAAGGAACTCGTGGAACCACCTATCAATACGATTGCATGGATCTCAAACATCTCCGTTGGGATCAACAGGAGACTGAGTTCATGGCTGAATTGTAATTTTCTTCTCTACCTTGCAGGCGCCGGTCTTGATGCCGCTATAGTGGATGTCCTTGATAAGGATATGATGAAAACAATATACTTAATCAGGGCCTTCAGGGATGAGGTGGTATTTTCCCAGGCTGATCTGGAGGGTTGATATGTTAACAGGAAAGGAATCACTTTTAGAGGCATTCTCAGAGGCCTTATCAATGGAGAAGGGGACAAGGGAGTTTTATGATTACGCATCCCACAGGGCTATCTCTGGAAGGACACGGGAGATCTTTGAAAAACTGCGAAACTGGGAAGACAGCCACATGCATTACCTGATCTATCTCTACAAGGCATTTACAGACGAGAGGGATTTGATCACCTACGAGGAGTATCTTGAGAAGATGCCATCAGTTGACACAGAGGCTGCAATACCGGTCAGGGAAGCAGAGGAACTCTTTGAAAAAAAAGAATTCATTGATGACACAGAGGCGATCCGTTATGCCCTTGAGATTGAGGGTAAGGCCTTCAATCTATACAGGGAGTTCTCTGACAGGGCAGTTGATAGCAATGCCAGGGTTGTCTTTCAGCACCTGAAAGAAGAGGAGGCAAAGCACATTAACGAACTGAAAAATCTCAAGATGATGGTTGGATAGGGGAGTGTTATGTTGAAGCTGAAACATGGCATAGTTGAACTTTACAAAAAGGTTGCCACATCCATTCCGCCGGACGTGGAAGAGGCACTCAAGGCTGCCCTTGACAAGGAACCCGGTGGCGAGGGCAAGAGGATCCTGGAGGGTGTAATATCAGACATCAGCAGGGCAAGAAAGGAAAAAGGCCCTGTCTGTATTGATACGGGGGTACCAACATTCGTTATAAAGGCCCCCTCTTCAATTGACCGGAAAAAGATGAGGGAGATAATCCTTGAGGCAACAAGGGAGGCAACAAAGTCAATACCCCTTAGACCAAACGCAGTGGATATCATAACAGGGGAAAACTCTACAGACAATACGGGAAGGAACTTCCCTGTCATCTATATTGAGGAGAGCGAAAACAACCTCCTTGTCGTGGACCTCCTCTTCAAAGGTTATGAGTGTGAGGAACTGAGTCGTACATACCGTCTGCCAGATACCACGATAGGTGCTGAAAGGGACCTTGACGGTGTGAGGAAGGTGGTTATTGACGCGGTCAGGAAGGCAGAAGGAAGGGGATGCCCACCCTACAGTATAGGGGTAGGGATCGGTGCAAGCAGGGACCAGGTGGTTGTGCTTTCCACAAAACAGCTGTTCAGAAGATGTTATGAGAAGCACCCTGACCCTGCCATCTCAAGGCTTGAAGAGGAGACCCTCTCCGAACTTAACAGCCTCGGGATCGGACCAATGGGAAAGGGTGGCAGAACAACGGCAATAAATGTTAGCATTGAATATGCCCATCGCCATCGTGATACATATCTTGTGGATGTATCCATAAGCTGCTGGGCAAACAGGAGGGGAAAGCTCATCTGGGGTTGATAAGGGTATGATATTCATAACAGGAGCGACAGGTTTTGTAGGGTCCCATCTTCTAAAGGCATTGCAGAAAGAGGGGATTGAGGCGAGGTGCCTGGTAAGAAACAAGGAAAAGGCAAGGATAGTAGAGTCCCTGGGGTTTGAGGCTGTCATAGGTGACATCACGGACAGGGGATCGCTCAGGGGAAAGATCAGGGGTGCCAGGGTCGTGGTACACCTTGTGGGAATAATCCAGGAGACCCAGGATATCACCTTTGATCAGGTTCATTTAGAAGGCACCGAGAACCTGATTGAGGAGGCGCTATCCGCAGGTGTAAGAGAAATCTTCTACCAGTCAGCCCTCGGTGCTGATATCAACTCACGCCACAAATACCTTCAGACAAAGGGTCATGCCGAGGAACTCGTAAAGCTCTCCGGCATGGATTACTGGATATTCAAACCGTCACTGATTATAGGACCTGGCGATGGATTTACGGAGAATATCAAAAAGGTGCTAAGCCTGGGACCTGTTGTGACGGTACCAGGCACGGGTAATACAAAATTCCAGCCCCTTTCTGTAGACGACTGGACAAGGGCCTTTCTGATAGCCCTGAAGGACGGGGACAGACAGATCAAGACCTATGAGTTCGGTGGCCCGGAACATATAACCTACAACGAGATGCTCAGGATCATGATGAAGGAGATGGGAATAAACAAACCCATTGTCCATCTGCCAATAGGCCTGGTAAAGGCAGGAATACCTCTTGCGACGCTTCTGGGAAGGTTCACCACAAAGATCCCCAGGGTAACATCCGAACAGCTTGACCTCCTGCAGATAGATAACATAACAGATATCCACTCAATGGAGAGGCTCTTCGGGTTCACACCTGAGCCATTCAGGGCTGCCATAAAGAAAGCGCTGTAAAGATATCTCCGACCCTTTGTGACCTCAAAATTCATATATTCTTCATAATCCCTTCAAAGTTTCTTCGCAATCTACTGTTAGACTGAAGTCAGATCAGAGCAATGGCACAAAGGAGTGTACCATGCAAGAGGGCACAGCAATCTATAGTCTTAAAAGACCCTACATATGGGGAGTCACATCCGGAGCTGTTCTATTTCTGGTCTACTCGGTCATCCTCACCGTATCAAACTCCCTGAAACATGCCGTAGAAGAGCTTCTACTCTACTGGTATTGGATCTTTCCCCTCATAGGGGGCTTCGGACTTCAGGCCGGCCTGTACTCCTACATCAAGGCCTCACTGAAGGCAAAGAGGACAAGCGGTGTTGCCTCTGCATCAGTTGTAACGGCAGGGGGTGTTTCAACAACCTCAATGGTAGCCTGTTGTGCACACCATGTAACAGACCTGCTCCCCCTCGTGGGTCTTTCCGCGGCGGTTGTATTTCTGAATAAGTTCCAGAGTATTTTCTTCCTCATCGGGATCGTCTCAAATACAGTAGGTGTGATACTGATGTTGAAAATAATACAGCAACACGGCCTCTACAGCCAGCAAGGACGGATATTACCTCTTCTCATGAAGATACAGATGAAGAAGGCCCTGTATGTTAGTATCCTGGCAGGCACACTGATAATTATTGTCACTTTGTACAAAAAAATTTCCCTTTATGGAGGTGTATGATGAAGTTTCAGAAGCCCCTTATTTTTTTAGCCGCCCTTCTGATCGGACTGGGCATTGTATCTGGTTTGGACAGGGTATTCAGAACAGGAGATAATCCCGGTAAAGACAGAACACCCACAAGCGCTGAGGCGGGGTCTATTGAAAGGGTCTTCCCTACAAGATCCTCTGGGAGCATGAACCCTGGAGATGTGCTTGTTGAACTCACACCAAAATATGTTGCACCTGGAAAACTCATCGTAAAATTCGCACTTAACACACATACTGTTGACCTTAACCGGTTCAACCTGAAAGAGATCACCAGTCTCCAGTATGGCTCCAAAAAGATAAAACCATCAGAGGCCAACAGGACAAGGGGACACCATTCCTTCGGTTTGATTGTCTTTGATCTTGAAGACAGTCCTGATAAGTTCACAATCACCATCAAGGGGATACCCAAGGAGAAGAAAAGGATATTCACATGGTAAAGGAGATACCTTCTTCACATTTTCTTCATATTTTATATTTATAATATAATTTGTTTGAGATGAATAAAATAGTGTCCACATCCAGATACCTTTTTATTTTACTACTGGCTTCCCTCTTGGCACCAAATATCTCTGCATCCAGAGAGATAACGCTGATGGAGCTTGAGGAGGTGACTGATCTTATAATGAGCCCTGGTTGCAACTACATATACACCCTCACGAACTGCCCGTCCGCAGAGGCAGCACAGATGCGCGAGATAGTAAAGGATAAACTCCAGAGAGGTGAAAGCAAAGAGCAGATACTCTCCTACTTTGAGGAGGTATATGGTCCCAGGGTACTTGCCCAGCCCAAGAAAAAGGGGTTTTACTTTGTTGCATGGTGGTTCCCCTATTTTCTCATAATTGACATCTTTGTCCTTATCGGAATCATCTTGTTTTTATGGCAGAAAAAAGGCAGGAGGCGGTCTGCCGTGGCATCAGACAGTACTGCACCTGTTGCAGAAGACAAGGATGCCGAGAGGCTACTGGAAGAGGAGCTGAAGAGGTTCCGTGAATAATTTCCCGGAAAGGGTCATTGGTGTCCGAATAATTTCAGATAAGTAGACAAGGCGGGGTTCCCTGCCTTGATAATATTTTATCCTGGAAGGAATGAGAAAGAGGTATACATGAGAAACATACTGAAGGCACTCTTTATTATACCGGCATTGATACTGGTTGTAGTAGTCCTTGGCGGGGTCTTTTCTGGCAAGGAAAGGTCCACCAAGAAACACCCAAGGCCGACCATAGGGGAACCGGCACGGGACTTTGCCTATCCTGACCTCAATGGTAAGACCGTGAGACTTTCGGATTTTTTCGGGAAAAAGGTCATCTTCCTCAACATATGGGCCACATGGTGCACCTCATGCAGAAAGGAGCTTCCCACGGTGCAGAAGATGTATGAAAAATTCAAAGGGGATGACTTTGAGGTTATCGCGGTAAGCATAGATGCCCTCGGGAAAAAGGCTGTAGAGCCTTTCATGAGAAAGTATGGGCTCACATTCCCTGCACTGCTTGACATATCCGGCTCAATACAGCTCCTCTACGGAACCACTGGAGTCCCTGAGACATTCATTATTGACAAAAGCGGTAAGGTTGCCTATGTAGAGATAGGTGCAGGTGACTGGACAGACCCTGAAAAGCAGTCCATAATCCAGAGCCTCATGAGTGAGCCTGACAGGGAGGTTACAAGGTGAAGGGGAAAAAGGTAATTATACTGGTAGTGGTCATGCTTGCAGCCTTCTCCTATCTACTGCTTATAGGTATGAAGGAAGGTAGCATGTACTACCTTGAGGTCTCCGAGTATCTTGCCAGGGCAAGGGAACTCGGTAACAGAAAGGTAAGGGTGAACGGAAGGGTCGTGAAAGAAAGCCTTGATTTTAATACAAAAACTCTCACGTTGAGATTCATTCTGAAAGACACGAAAGGCAACGAATCCCTTCCCGTTGTGTATCACGGAAGCCCTCCTGACCTGCTAAACCAGGATGGCGTGACAGCCGTGGCAGAAGGTCACTATGACCTGAAAAACAATGTCTTTATTGCAAGGCAGCTTCTTGTGAAGTGTCCGTCAAAATACGAGAGAAAGGACAAAGGGGTATGATTGAGATTGCCGGGTTTCTACTTCTACTGGCACTGATCCTGTCTACCGCCATCTCACTGTCTTTAGTATACGGGCTCTACAAAAGAGACGGCAGGTTCATTGATATCTCCTACAGAGGATCAAAGGGCGTGTTTGTCCTTCTCAGCACTACAGTACTGTTTATGATATACTTTTTCCTTACAGACGACTTCAGGGTGGAATATGTGGCATCCTACTCAGAGAGGGTCCTGCCCGTGTTCTACAAAATTACAGGACTATGGGCCGGACAGAAGGGTTCGCTTCTCCTCTGGGCCTGGCTGCTGTCGCTCTTCACCTTTATCACCATTGCAAGGGATGAACATAGGCCGAACAGATACTACCTGCCTTATGTACTGTTCACTTTGAATATTACTACACTCTTTTTCCTTGTCCTTCTGAATTTTGTTACACCTCCCTTTGAGATGAGCACAAGGGTGCCAGCGGATGGTAACGGATTGAATCCACTGCTCCAGAATCCTGGGATGGTCTTCCATCCTCCCACACTCTACCTTGGTTACGTGGGATTCACCATCCCCTTTGCCTTTGCCATAGCAGCACTATTTATGAAAGACCTGGGTGAGTGGTGGATAAAGAAGACAAGGGCATGGACGCTCTTCTCATGGGCATTTCTCACCCTTGGTATCGTCTTTGGTGGATGGTGGGCCTACAGAGAGCTTGGCTGGGGAGGAGTGTGGGGATGGGACCCTGTGGAGAATGCCTCTCTTATGCCATGGTTAACATCCACCGCCTTTCTTCACTCTGTCATTATACAGGAGAGAAGAGGGATGTTGAAGGTCTGGAATATTGTACTCATACTGCTTACATTCGCACTGAGTATTTTCGGAACCTTTATAACACGTAGCGGGATCATCACCTCTGTTCATGCCTTTGGCCAGTCTTCTGTAGGGTATGTCTTCCTTGGATTCCTTGCTGTTGTAGTTGTATCAGGAGGTTACCTGATATGGAGCCGTTACGAAAAACTCAAAGAGAAAAATCCCAGGATAGAATCGGTTCTTT
The DNA here is from genome assembly GCA_011321725.1 of Nitrospirota bacterium. Taxonomy (GTDB): domain Bacteria; phylum Nitrospirota; class Thermodesulfovibrionia; order Thermodesulfovibrionales; family JdFR-85; genus JAADHP01. Next base: position 22,960 of record DROX01000205.1, read on the forward strand.
CAAAAGAAAGTTCCTTTCTATACAACAACATAATCCTATTCGGCCTTGCCTTTGCCACCTTCTGGGGCACGATATTTCCGCTCATAGTTGAGGCTGTCAAGGGAATCAAGATATCCGTGGGGCCGCCCTTCTTTAACAGGGTAAACTCACCCCTCTTTCTGCTACTTATAATCCTGATGGCACTCTGTCCGCTTCTTGCATGGAGGCGTACATCATGGCAGGGGATAAAAAAGAACTTTCTTATGCCTGCATCGCTGATGATCCTGTCACTACCCATACTGCTCTTTTCCGGGGTCCGTGGATTCATGCCCCTTTTCTTCTATGCCTTCTGCCTCTTTGTGGTCTTCTCACTTATCAGGGAATTCTACATCGGCACAAGGGCAAGGGTTATACACAGGGGTGAAAAATGGGTTAGCGCCTTTGCAAACCTTCTGTCCAATAACAGGAGGAGATACGGCGGTTTCATTGTTCATATCGGGATCGTCTTCATTGTAATAGGGCTTGCCGGTTATGGATACTTCCAGTTCAAAGAGAGCTATACCATGAAACCGGGCGACACGGTCAATGTGAAAGGATACCAGTTAAAGTATATCACCCTGCAGAGTGTCCAGAAAGGGCATTACACAGGCATCGGTAGTCTGATAAATGTCTACAAATCCGGAGACTTCATCGGGTCCTTGAGACCTGAAAAGAGGTTTTATAAAAGGCAGGAACCCACAACAGAGGTGGCCATTAAAAGCGGAATACTTGAAGACCTCTATCTCGTACTCAACGGCTGGGAAAGTAATGGCGTTATCACACTTACAGTGGTCATCAATCCCCTTCTTTCATGGGCATGGTTTGGAACAGGAGTGGCCATCCTTGGGGTGTTATGGGCTGTCTATCCTGTAAAAAGACGGGTATCTGAAACAGCGCTCCTTGAGAAGGAGCTCATCCTTTCCCTGCAGGAGGCCAGAGAGATATGATTGTAGCATTACTGATTCTCATTACAGTTGTTACTGTCCTTTATGTAACCCTGCCGCTTTTGAGGGAGCCTTACTGGCAGTATGTAAACCTCAACAGACTAAGGGATATATACGAGGAGAAAAAGACCGGTCTCTGGGCACTTACTGATATTGACAATGAATACGAGATGGGAAAGCTCTCAGAGGATGACTACAGGGCACTGAAGGAGCAATTCAAGACAGAGGTCATCCCTGTACTTATGGAGGAACGCAGAATAGTCGGAGAAGCTATAGTCGGACTAGACAACAAGGGCAGCCTCAACGAAAAGGCAAAAGAAGCAGCCCTCTCTGAGGTGATAAGGATATGTGGAAAAAGACTATCCTGACAGTACTGCTTACAACCCTCTTTGTATCATCTCTATATGCTATGCCAGTGGAGGTAACCATAAGAAATGGTACTACCAGAGATGTGCTTCCTAACTATCCCTTCACCATACATATGCTCAACAAGACCGGTAAAGAAACCAGCAAACTGGATCTCAGGACAGACTCTAAAGGGCTTTACAGGGGAGATCTTCCCTTTGGCAAGGACACCGTCCTTCTCGCCAGGGCAACCTACAGAGGCGTAACATATGAAACAACATCATTTAAAAAGATCAAAGATACACTTGTTGCAGAGCTCACTGTCTATGAAATAACCGACAGGGCTGACAATATAACCATCCCCCACAGGACACTGGTGGTCTCACCACAGAACGACCATACAGTGCAGGTCTTTGAGATAATACAGCTGAAAAACAAAGGTACCAGAACATTTGTAGGCCGTTACAACGATGAACTTGATACACATCAGGTGCTTTACATCCCCATGCCATTGGGATACCGTTTGAACCACCTCCAGGGCATTGATTCCAGAAAGGTATTGACATACAACAGGGCTATAATCACAGAGGAGAAGCTCCCCCCTGGAGAGCGGGAGATAGTGCTCGGGTATCTCCTGAGAAGTGACACAGGCCTTTTTGATCTCTCCCTCGTCTCTGACGGAAACAAGCCAGAACCGGAACAGGCCACAGTGCTTCTACTGAAAAACAACAACTGGAGGCTAAAATCAGGGGCACTTGAGTTTTCCGGTGAAACCGATTTTTATGGTAAACTCTATCAATCATGGACTGGCAAGGGATCGGACATACTTAAAATCAAACTCTATAGCCCTGCCTACAGGGACCGGACCTTTACATGGGCCTTAGCGATTATTGGAGGTGTCCTTTTAAGTGCAATGCTGATGTTCCTGGGAGGCAAAAGGATACGCCTCTATTATACTCTGAAAGAAAAGGACAGGATAATGAATACCCTCTCTGCCCTGAAGGCCACAGGTGGGGAGGACGGCTATTACCAGCCAATAATAAAGATTCTTGAGGAGCGTCTCAGCGAGATAAACAGAAGAATGGCAAGTTGATGATCCGTCTGATAGATATAAACAAGACATACAGCCTCAGACCGGTACTGAAAGATATAAACCTGGACCTCGGTGTGGGAGAGATATTTGTCCTCTTTGGTCATAATGGCGCAGGGAAAACCACCCTGCTGAAGATCGTCTCCGGTATCATGTCACCTACCAGAGGCAGGGTGGAGGGGCTGGAGAAGGAGCCGATCTGCAATCGCATCTTCTACCTCGGACACAACAATGGCTTATACAGTGAACTCACCGTTTTGGAGAATGTCCGTTTCTTCCAGCGGTTGTTCAGTGGTGGAAATGGTGATAATACCATCATCAAGAAGAACCTTTCAGAGTTCGGGCTGTGGCAGAGAAGAAATGACAGGGTAAGATCACTATCCCAGGGAATGAAAAGACGGCTTGCCCTGATGAAGACACTCATTTGTGATTCTGGTTTCATTGTGCTTGACGAACCCTTCACAGGCCTGGACCTCAGATGGAAAGACACCATCGTAGAAAAGATCCTTTCACTCAGACAGAGGGGGACCACCGTACTGATCACCACACATCTTGTAGAGGAAGGCCTGAGGCTTGCCGACAGGGTCGGATTCCTTGAGGAAGGTAAACTGACCCTGATACGAAAAAGGACCGAGATAGACGAACTACAGATAAGGGAGATGCTGAAGGGTGAGGTTTGCAGCTAACATATTCCTGGTGGTAAAGAAGGATCTTCTCCTTGAATTGAGAGGGAAAGAGGCATTGAGCATAATGATCTTTCTGTCGCTACTGCTACTTGTGGTGTTCAATCTTGCAGTGGATATCAACAGGGATAATGTCTCTGAACTTGTCTCAGGGATTCTCTGGGTGATATTTGCCTTCTCCGGGATTCTTGGCATGGGCAAGACCTCCCTTTCAGAAAGAGACGACGATGCCTATCTGAACGTTGTATTTTCTTCTGTATCCATGGAAAGTTTCTTCTTTGCCAAAGTACTCAGCAACCTCCTCTTTTTAATGATCATGGAACTATTCACCATTGTTTTCTTTGTGGTACTCTTTGACTATGAGAGGCTCTTTTCTGCACTGCCAGGCCTCTCAATCCCCCTGTTACTTGGAAGTTTCGGATTCTCCGTTGTGGGTACCCTGTTCTCTTTTCTTTCCACGGGATCAAGGTTCGGGGAGATAATACTGCCACTGCTTTTTCTTCCCCTTGTGGTCCCGGTCCTGATAGGTGGTGTTTCATCCACAGACATCATCCTTAATGGTTCAGCAGGTGATACCCCTGGCAAGTGGCTGAAGATACTCCTTGTCTTTGACATGCTTTATCTTTCAATATCTTTGATACTCTTCAGGTATCTCGTGGAGGAATAAATTATGAGAGATAGTTCACAAAACATGATAACTACAGACAGTTTCACTATTTATGGGATGGAATTAAAACCATGAGATACAGAAAGATTATTAAGGCATTATCGCTTCTGCTATTTTTCCTGTTCCCTGTAAATTTCTACCTGATCTTCCAGGTCGCACCAACGGAGCGGATCATGGGAGATGTACAGCGCATATTCTATCTCCACCTGTCCCTTGCCATAAGCGCCTATATCGGCTTTGGTGTGCTTTTTGTGGCAAGTATCCTTTTTCTGATAAAAAAGAATATCCTCTACGACGTGCTGGCCTCATCAGCAGGAGAGGTGGGGCTCATCTTCTCCACCCTTGTACTCATAACAGGTTCATTCTGGGCAAGGCCTGTCTGGAATGTATGGTGGACATGGGACCCACGGCTTGTTACGGTACTCATACTCTGGTTCATATACCTGGGATACTTTCTCCTCAGGAAATCCCTGCCCGAAAGAATGAAAAAGGCCAGATACTCTGCCATTGTTGGAATACTCGGGTTTCTTGATGTACCCGTTGTCAGGCTTGCAACAAAGTGGTGGAGATCTATCCACCCAAGACTATCAAAGGAGGGTGGCGGACTTGACCCATTGATGGTAAAGGTCTTGCTGTTCAGCCTTTTCACCTTTGTTGTCTTTACCATTGCGCTTATATATTTCAGGTTCAGGGTTGCACTGGTAGAAGAACGGATAACCTCAATACTTAACCGAATGGAGGAGTCATGAACAACATGTTTTTTCTCTTTGGTGCCTACTCGGTAGCCTGGCTTGTGGTGGCAGGCTATCTCTTTGTCAACCTCAAGAGGCTGCGGAATATTGAAGATAGGATTGAAGATATGGAGGATATCGTCGGGAAAAAATGAGATAACTGTTAAACCCTTTATCAAATAGTATAACAGGATCCAAAGGCAATGCGGGTGTAGTTCCCCTCTCCTGTCACTTCAAAAAAAAGGCAGCCAGGGGGAGGACTGACTGCCTTAGAGGAAGGGAGGTAACGAGGCTTAAACCTCAGGAGATGATGCAATTCCTGTAAGCAGGGTTTTTAATCCTTTGGTACTCACCTCTTTTCATACAAAGAACGTCCTTGATAAGATTCTTTATCTCTACACTGAATCCAGCATACTGCACTATCTCAAGAAAAAGCCCTGTTGAGAGTTTTCTGAGCCTGTGATACTGACTTTCTGATATCTCCTTAACATCTGCCCTAACCATATTCACCACATCCTCTATAACCGCTGCCGTTTCATCACCGTAAACCCTTTGGGCAAAATATACTACATCCGTCTTTGTGAGAGGCATATATCCATGGACTGGAAGGGTTATGTAAAGCATCTTTATGATTACATTAAGCAACCTCTCAGCAGGCCCATGTCCCAGACATACTCCCCTTTGAGCGCATGCACCAGAGAAAGAATGAGCCCTTCTTATATCCCTGCTTAGGTCCTTTAGAGAGCCATAATACTGGGTAAGGATTCCGTTATAGAGTGCTCTGATAATGTATCTCCTTGTTGGCAATCCTGCCTTACAGGAGGACTCTATCCTTTCAAGAAAACCATCAGAGTACAGTCTAAGTCCGTACCTCAATGAATAGGAGAAAGGTGAAGAATCACGGAACTCGTCTCTGACAAGCTTTTCGTTGAGAACCGTAAACTCCATCTTAATGTTGTTACCACGGTCTTCAAACTGCTCATCTATCTCTTTCTGGAAGACAACCTCACGGACCGTGTTATACCCCTTCTTCTTGCATATCAGGACAACATCCCTGTCAGAGTTCCTGGATGCCTTCCCGTAGACACTACTACCTACAAGCACAATGGCATGCAAAAGACTACGGTAGGGTCTCAGGAAGGAAAGCTCTTTTTCCATCTCTTCAACCCTATCCTTGCCCGCAAGGGAGTGGGACCTTACCACGGGGAGTGAAACATCTCCGGTCCTCCTGTCATAGAGAAACTCCCCGATCCATCTGGTTATTAACCTGCCACCATAGGCAAGAAACAGGGCGTAAAGGATCCCAAACAGTATACTACCAAATATTACAACCTGCTCAAGAAGACATGGTTCATCATGATTATAGGTTAAACCTGTCAGGAGCTGTGTTGCACCATAACCTCCTGTAAACAAACCAAGGGGAAGTCCTGCAATGAAAAATACAAAGGGAAGGGACCACTCAACAAGCCTTCTCCTGTAGCTGCCGTTGTAAGTTCCTGTTGCCTCCTTTGCTATCAACTTATCCATGTCTTGATAGTATTATTTTTTTGTGAAGATAAGATGAAGATATTCTGAAGATTTTGTGAAGATAGGACTTCATAATTTATTCACAATTCCTTCATATTCCCTTCGTATTTATGTGATATCATTAAGACAATGAAAGGAGGTGTAATGTGATGCACGGAGCAGGATTCGGAATGGGAGGTTTTGGCTTTGGCTGGATATTCATGATACTTTTCTGGGTTCTGGTAATAGCAGCTGTCTTCTATACCGTGAGGTACCTTATTGATCGTGGAAGAACTGTTACGGTTGAAAAAGACAGGGCAGAGGATATCCTCCGGAGGCGATTTGCCAGTGGTGAGATTGACAAAAAGGAGTACGAAGAAAAAATGAGGCTGATTGGAAGCTGATTGGAAAAGGCGAAAAACCTAAAACCACAGAGTACACAGAGCGGTTTCACCATACTCCATAATTATTTGTAAGCAGTGTCTCTCCATGCCCTCTGTGGTAAAAAAGAAAGGAGGTGAAGCCATGAAGATCAAAAAGGTGACAAAAAAGAGTTCTTCGGCATGCAAGTGTCATAGCTCGTGCTGAGGCAATGGATGGATGGTTAGCAAAAAAGCTCTCTCTAATCCGGATGGATTAAAATGAAGAAACCTGATATATCAAAGGAGGAAATTGATTATGAAGCGAATGTTCTTGACACTGATTGTCATTCTCGGACTGATGACAGGCACCGCCTTTGCCCAGATGGGCGGTGGGATGATGGGCGGACAGGCAATGATGGGAACAGATCAACAGCAGGCACAGCCGATGCCATACCAGACCTATCCAGGCATGGGATATGGCTATGGAATGGGACCTGGTATAATGATGGGTCCTGGCATGGGATATGGCATGATGGGTCCAGGCTATGGAATGGGACCGGGCATGATGGGCTACGGTGGTCCTGGAATGGGTATGATGGGCGGCATGGGTCGTGGAATGATGATGGGACCTGGCATGATGGGAATGATGCACAATATGATGATGGGTAGAGGCATGATGGGTGGTTATGGTATGGGACCAATGATGGGCGGACCAGGTATGATGGGAATGGGCCCCATGATGATGGGTCCTGGTATGGGATATGGTATGATGGGCTATGGCTACTCAAAGGCCTATCAGAAGTTCCTTGACGAGACAAAGGAACTGAGAAAGCAGCTTAATGAAAAGAGGTTTGACTATTTTGAGGCACTCAGGGATCCCAAAACAAAGCCTGAGACCATCTCAAAACTCCGCAGGGAGCTGTATGAACTGAAGAAAAAAATATATGAAAAATCTCCCCTCAAGAACTTTGGTTATTTTGGTTGTTATTAACATGATCAAGGGCAGGCCATGGCCTGCCCTCTGATAAACTCAAGGAGAGTTCAGTGGGAATAAGCACAAAAAGAGGAGATGCAGGCTTTACGAGCACTCTATCAGGCAAAAGGGTACCAAAACACCACATAGTTACAGAGGCTGTGGGTGCTGTAGATGAGGCCAACTCCCTCTTGGGTCTGGCAAGGGCCTCTGTTAAGGAGAAAAAGATCAAAAGGATAATCCTTCAGACACAGAAGCATCTTTTTACAATAGGGGCTGAACTGTCGCTTTGCGGCAGCAGCAGTAGAAAGCTCGAAAGCAAGATCGGTATAGATGACCTTAAATGGGTTGAGAGGCTTGTGGATGAATTGGAGGACGCCCTTTCGCTACCTCCAGGGTTTGTTGCCTTCGGACAGGAAATCACCTCATCGCATCTTGATGTGGCCCGTACAGGGATACGCAAGGTTGAAAGAATAGTGGTAAAGATGTGTTCAGAGGGTTACATTGAAAACACCTTCACGGTTAAATACCTGAACCGCATTTCGGACCTTCTTTTCCTGCTTGCTGCATATGAAGAGAAATCCGAGAATGGAAGAAAGGGGCTCTCTCTTTCCAGCCTCACCGTACATCTGAACGATTCATTTTTCAGGAAGTGGTTTATCCTTGGAACAGTAACAATTGTTTCACTTGTAATAACGATTTTTCTTCTCCTGCTGTTTCACAAACCATCAACCAATCTTTCATATGATGTAATAAAACACATGGAGAATATGCACTCTCCTGCAGGTTCATAATTATCGTCGGGAAAGCAGTTCTCTAACCTTCTTCCGGACAGATGGTCGGAATTTTAATGAGAAGGCAAAAAAGCGTATATTAAGAACAACTTGTTGTATAATGGAGTTAGATCAATAGAAGAGAAAATAAATCCTTAAAGTAAAACCTGCTCTTCAGGTACCTGGATAGATATTACTTACATTCAATGAAAGGAGGTGCAGCTATGAAGATCAAAAAGGTGACAAAAAAGAGTTCTTCGGCATGCAAGTGTCATAGCTCGTGCTGAGGCAATGGGTGGATGGTGGTTAGCAAGATACCTCACTCCAAGCCGGATGGATTAAAATGAAAAAAACCTGAAATATCAAAGGAGGAAATTGATTATGAAACGAATGTTCTTTACATTAATTATTGCCTTTGCCCTTCTGGCAGGAACTGCACTTGCACAGATGGGCGGTGGGATGATGGGTGGTTCTGGCAGAATGAGCGGAGATACCATGCAGGGACAGGGCTCCATGGAGAATCAGCAGATGGGACAGACCGGAATGATGACAGGCCAGGAGATGACAGGCTCAATGATGCGAATAATGAAACAGATGGCGGATATAATGAAAAAGATGTCAGGCGCCATGTCTTCAGAGAAGATTGACAAGAAACACAGAAGAGAGATGGCAGAGATAATGGTAGAGTTATCCAGACACATGGAAGCCATGTCCATGTACATGAATGCAGGCAGGGCACCACGTGACAAACTACAGGAAGAGCAGAAAAGGCTGGAAGAATTCAGAAAAAGACTGCAAAGATACAAGGATGTCTATTAAACCGAGAAAGGGAAAACAATGAAGAGAGACCCCGTATGCAACATGGATGTTGATGAAAAGGAGGCCCTTACCACTGAATGTGAAGGTAAAACCTTTTACTTCTGTTCCGAAGGCTGCAGGGACAGGTTCCTGAAGGAAAAGGCCTGTAAACTCCCACGTACCACCTATGATCTGATAATAGTAGGTGGTGGTCCTGCAGGACTTACAGCTGCTGTTTATGCCGCAACCCTCCGGATGGATGCCTTCCTGATAGCCAAAGACCTTGGTGGTCAGGCCATAGACAGCACCAAGATAGAAAACTATATGGGATATGATTTCATCACAGGCCCTGAGCTGACAAAGAGGTTTCAGGATCAGTTGATACACTCCCACTATATAGACCACCTGATGGGACAGGTTGAAAAGATAGAGCCCTCAGAGGAGGGATTCCATGTGGTCACCTCTGACCTGAAAAAATATGGTGCAAAGGCCCTGATCATCGCTACAGGCATGACAAGGAGGAAGCTCAGGATACCCGGTGAGGAGGAATTTCAACGCAAGGGTGTGTTTTACGGTAACATCCAGGATCTGTCCTTTGTCCAGGGTGAGGATACGGTTGTGATAGGAGGAGGAAATTCAGCATTGCAGATAGTTGAGAATCTACATACAGTGGCCGGTAGTATCCATCTTGTCTCAGACTCCGGGCTCAGGGCAGATGCTGTAATTATTGAGCGGATAAAGGGGTTCAGAAATCTGAAAATCTATGAAGGATATACACCTGTTGAGTTCAGAGGGGACAAAACTCTTTCATCTGTTGTGATAAGAAAGATGGCCTCTCATGAGACCATGGAACTTCCTGCAAAGGGTGTATTCATAGCAATAGGGCTTCAGCCCAACTCCTCTCTTGTTTCAGGTCTCTGTAAATTGAACGAACGGGGAGAGATCGTCATTGGCCCTGATTGTTCCACATCTTACCCTGGAATATTCGCTGCAGGGGATGTCACTAATGCATATGGGAAGAGGATCATCATAGCCTCAGGTGAGGGA
>DROX01000206.1 GCA_011321725.1 Nitrospirota bacterium
CGTTACAGACAGCTTGTTCTCTTTTATATTCTTCCTGTCCGTATACCGGGGTGGCATCTTCATAATGCCACGCCTGTTTGCGATGTAGGTGATCCCCTTTTCAGTTGTCATCTCAAGGTTGTTCATCTTGAGAACAGTTGAAAGTATCTCAAGGAGGTCCTTCCTTGAGAACTCCTTTCGTGCCTTGATGGTTACATTTCCTCTGAGGATGGCAGGATCGTATACGATGTTGGTGCCTGTGTATTCGGAGACGAAATTAACAAAGTCAGAAAGTGCGATATTCTCAAAGCGCATTCCCACCTGCTCTTTCCCCGCTGGGTGCGATTTTGAACCATCTCCCGCAAGAGCAGTTGCTGAAATCAACAGAAGGAATAATACCAGGCTACAGGCTATAGGCCATAGGCTACATCCCCTACGCCATAAGCCATAGGCCATGGGCCATGGGCCAGCAACACCGCGTACTACCTTCGGTCTTTTACATGCAAGCCTTTGTCCTCTGGACTTCATCTCAATCCTCAATCTCTATGAAAAGCGTCTTCTTCTGCCCTCTTCTCAGGAGATCAACATTTACAGCGGTTATATCATCAAGCTTTGAGAGCATCTCAATTGCCTTGTCAGGAGAGTCAATCTCCTCACCATTGATCCTCTGCAGGATATCTCCGGCACGGAGTCCCAGACGGTAAAGGAAGGAATTCCTTTTGAGCATATTTATCCTGTATCCCAGGAACTCATCCTTCCTGAAATAGGGAGCAATCCTTACGGTTGTAAGAAGCTTGTTCAGGTCCTGTGAGGTGGACAAAACCTCGCTCCTCTTTACTATCACCTTGCCAGGTTCAGGTGCTCTTTTTATTGGTGAGGAGGACCTTCTTACAACCTGCCTCTTCCCCGGCAGGTTCTGTATCTTCTCAGGGAAACTGAGAGTGAGATCACCCTTTGGGCCTTTCAGCACAACACCCTCAAAGGTGACATCCTTAAGTTCATATCCCCTGACTTTCTCGCCCTTCCTGACTATTACAAGTTCCTTGTCTTTCTTGAATATGGCAAGGGAGTCCTTCCCCAGGACTGTACCCACAAGTTCATAATCCTTCAGGCTGTCCCTGACCGGAGGGACAGTAGACCCGCCCTTACGGGCAGGGAGGGTTTCCTTCCCCTTGCTGAGTCTGAATACATTCCTGTCAAGGATATTTTTAACATAGAGGTTTTTGTTTACCCCTGTGCCTTTCAGAGATTTAATACTCTCGGGTGATTCAATCCTTGCAGTAAAGAGTGAAACATTGATGAGTGCAGAAATAAAATAGGCAATGATCAGACCCGAGATGACAGGGTATACATACCTTGGAAGTATATATTCCTTTTCGGATAATATGCCTATTAAATCATTCTGGTTCATGGCATCAACAGATCACGATCTTTTATCACAAAATCATTATACCATAAGGAGTTAAAATATTAAAGTGCTAAATATACTTTAGGAATATCCAGAAAGTCTTTATTTTATTTCTACTTGTCATTACCCACTCACCGATTATCCCACACAGGTAGATACTTGATGGAGAATCCACTTTGTTCTTCCTTTTGCTGTTATTCCCCGCCCCCCGATTAATATCCCCGGGGGCAGGCTTGACCGGGTAATCCATTTCTTTCTGTCATTCTCCAGCTTGACTGGAGAATCCAGTCTTTTGTCTTTAAGGGACCATGGATTGTCGGATCAAGTCCGACAATGACATTTCTTTGTCATTCCCCGACTTGATCGGGGAATCCACTTTTTATATTTAAAGGACTGTGGATTGCCGTGTCAAGCACGGCAATGACACATATGTTTGACTATCGGGTCGTGGCCCGATAGTGACAAGAATGTTTGTGGATTGTTGGTTCAAGTCCGACAATGACATTTCTCTCTTTGTCATTCCCCAGCTTGACTGGGGAATCCATGGATTGTCGGATCAGGTCCGACAATGACAACGTTTTGGGACTGTGGATTGTCGTGTCAAGTCCGGCAATGACAATAGGGATGTCGGAAGTCAGAGGTCTAACTGAATGAAGATATGGGCCTATTCTACTGTAACACTCTTGGCCAGATTCCTTGGCTGGTCAACATTACAACCCTTCATCACGGCAATATGATAGGCAAGCAGCTGAAGGGGTACCACGTTAATTAATGGTGAGAGAATGGGATATGTGGAAGGCACCTTTATTACATCCTGCACCTTGTCTTTCAGATAGGCCGGTTCGTCCGTAACGGCAATCACCCTGCCTCCCCTTGCTATCACCTCTTCTATGTTGGAAAGGGTCTTCTTGAAAAGCTCGTCCACCGGTGCAAGCACCACCACGGGAAGACCATCCTCAATCAGGGCGATGGGGCCATGCTTCATTTCACCAGCAGGATATCCTTCTGCATGTATGTATGAGATCTCTTTCAGCTTCAGCGCACCTTCCAGTGCTATGGGATAGTTAATGCCACGGCCAAGATAGAGGAAGTCCTTTGCATAAATCAGGGAGGAGGCAAGTTCCCTGATGTAATTATCCTCCTTCAGTACCCTCTCAATCAACATGGGTATCTTGCTCAGCTGTCTCTTTATGGTAACAATCTCCTCGGAGATAAGCCTTCCCTTTACAAAACCAAGGGCAACGCCCAGCAGCGAAAGGGCTGCAAGCTGTGATGTAAAGGCCTTGGTTGAGGCCACGCCGATCTCTGGCCCTGCCCTTGTGTAGAGCACTGCATCTGCCTCCCTTGCGGAGGTGCTTCCCACAACATTACATATTGTAATTGTCTTTGCACCAAGCCTTTTTGCCTCACGCTGTGCTGCAAGGGTATCTGCAGTCTCACCGGATTGTGTAATGGAGATAAAAAGGGTACCTTTCTCAATAATCGGTTCTTTATATCTGTATTCAGAGGCGATATGGACATCAACGGGTATTCTTGTCAATTTCTCTATAAGATACCCTCCGACAAGTCCGGCATGATAGGAGGTGCCACAGGCAACAATGTGAAGCCTTCTCAGTTCAACAAGATCCTGTCTTGTGAGTTTGAACTCCTCAAGGAGGCCAAGAGGATTATCAATCCATTCATTCACTGTGTCCCTTACCGCCCGGGGTTGCTCAAATATCTCCTTCAACATGAAGTGGTCATAGCCATCCTTCTCAGCCATACTTGGGGGGATATCCACCTCTTTAACAACGGATTGAATCTCAATGGGTCTGCTCTCCTCCAGGTATTCAAGCTTGACCCCGGAGATGTTCAGCCTGCATATCTGGCCATCCTCAAGAAATATAAACCTCCTTGTATACGGAAGAAGCGCCGGAATATCAGAGGCAAAGTAGTATTCACCGTCACCAATACCGATAACAAGGGGGCTACCCTTTCTTACTGCATACAGGGTGTCCGGCTCGTCCTCCAGGAGGATCCCCAGTGCATAGCTACCCTTTAGCGTCTTGAGGGCATTGAAGATCGCCTCCCTTGGTGACTGTTGTTTCCTGAGGTTACAGGAGATCAGATGGGGGACCACCTCTGTGTCTGTCTCGGAGATGAAGGTGTGTCCATTGTTCATCAGTCGTGTCCTGATCTCACGATAGTTCTCAATTATTCCATTGTGTACAATGGCAACACCATTTGCATAGTGTGGATGGGCATTCTCTGTGGATGGCTGGCCATGGGTTGCCCATCTGGTATGCCCCAGACCAACTTTTACATTTGACTGGCTGGGGATTATCTGGACAAGGTCCTTTATCTTGCCTTTTGTCTTATAGATTTCAATGCCTTTTCCGTTCTGGAAGGCGATGCCCGCAGAGTCGTACCCCCTGTACTCAAGCCTCTTAAGCCCCTCAATCAGGACAGGGAGTGCCTCAGATTTTCCTATGTATCCAACAATCCCGCACATGATAAAATCTCCAATTGCAATAAAATATAGCAAATTACGTTCCAGCTGAAATTAACCACCCCGGTGTGAATTGAAGAGGGTCTCTGTTGTGGGCATCTTTTTTTCAATAAGCAACGGGACTTGACCAGAGGCCGGGTCCATTCCTGTATTTTCGTAAAAAGATCTTTACAAAAAATTAAGAATTTTTTAAATTAAATAGTATATAATTAATTGGTGGGTTAGAAATTTTTATCAGGATAATATATAATTATTGAGTATAATTGAATCATGAGTTATAGTGAGGGCCTATGATTATGAGTGGAGGGGTCTCGTTCAAAATAAACGCTTCCTGTGAAATTGTTTCCTGGGGAAACAAGATTGCTCACCTCACAAGCATTCCAAGAAAAAAGGCCCTTGGCAAAAAGTATTTTGAGATCTTTCCGAGACTATGCGGAGATGATGGCAGGGATATGGTTGAATCAGTCATTAACAGGAAAAAGCCTTTAAAGATCAATGGTTTCAAGTTCAGATGTATCGGTTGTAGTGAGTCAGCAGACATAAGACTCTCCCCCTTGAACAGTGGAGAAATCAAGATAACAATAGTGCCAGGTGAGCCCTGTAGATACAAAAAGGAACTTGAAACATCCAAGGATTTCATCCATATCGGTAAGATCGCATCCACCCTGTCGCATGGTGTACGAAACTCCCTTAATGCCATCACAGGTGCTGTAGTGTATATCAAGGAGAAATATTCCACCGAAACCTCGCTTATTGATTTTGCAAGAATAATAGAGGATGAGATCAAGAAACTGGAGATGCAGATAAACAACTTCTTGAGCACATCCCTTACAGAGCTTGATCTGAAAAAGGTTGATGTAAATGCCCTGCTCAAAAAACTGGAGGTCTTCACATCATATCAGACCATGTCA
>DROX01000207.1 GCA_011321725.1 Nitrospirota bacterium
GAAGGCAGGTTCCATACACTGAAACTGCTCTCCTCATCTCCGCTTTACAGTGATCCTGCTGTTGAAGGAATCAGGAGGATATTGAATACAGGAAAAGATACCACCCTGTCATCAGAACTCATTGAGTCGGTAAGGCTTGGCACTACTGTGGCAACAAATGCCCTCCTTGAACGAAAGGGCGGAAGGACCCTGCTGGTTACAACAAAGGGGTTCAGGGACCTTCTTGAGATAGGCTACCAGAGCCGTGATGATATATTTGCACTGTGTATCAGAAAGCCTGAGACACTCTACAGTGATGTGATTGAGGTGGAAGAGAGGATTGATCACAGTGGTAAGGTGGTGGTGCCGCTCAATGAAGGAGAACTCCTTGAAAGGCTTGGCAATCTTAAGGCTGATGAATACGATTCTGTAGCTGTGGTCCTGTTACATTCATGGATTAATCCTCTTCATGAAGAAAAGACAGGTGAGATACTGAAACAGGCTGGCTTCAGGGGGATCCTGCTGTCCTCCTCTGTTGCAAGGGAGATAAAGGTTGTCACCCGCGGCAATGCCACGGTGGTTGATGCCTATCTTCTGCCCGTTATTGGAGGCTACATAAGGGAGCTTGAAAAGGGGTTAAAGGATGTAAGGCTTGAATTCTTTGTAAGCGCCGGCGGGCTTGTGGAGCCTGAGGGCTTCAGGGGAAGGGAGGCACTTCTGTCCGGCCCTGCAGGAGGGGTAATGGCCACGGCAGAGGTGGCAAGGGTGCTTGACCTCAAAGGGGTTATAGGCTTTGACATGGGTGGCACATCCACTGATGTGTGCAGGTTTGATGGAGAACTTGAACGGATAACCGAAAAAAGGCTTGCCCGTATTGATATCCATACCGAGATGCTGAATATCAACACAATTGCTGCCGGTGGTGGATCCATCCTCTCCTTTGAGAATGAGAGGTTCCTTGTGGGGCCTGACTCGGCAGGGGCTGATCCCGGGCCTGCATGCTATGGTCTTGGTGGACCTCTCACGATTACAGATGCAAACCTCCTTACAGGGAGGCTCATTGAGGATTACATGCCCCGGACCTTTGGACCCTCAAGAGATGCGCCTGTTGATTCCCTCGTGGTGAGGGAGATGTTTGAGGAACTAACCTCCCATATAAATCGCAGACTCTCAAGGGATTTTCAGCCGGAAGAGGTGGCCCTTGGATTTTTGAGGGTTGCCAGCGAGAAGATGGCCATGGCCATCAGGGAGATATCCATATCAAAGGGTGTGGATGTAAGGGATTACACACTCCTGTGCTTTGGGGGTGCAGGTGGACAGCATGCATGCTCTGTGGCAAGGTTGCTTGATATGAAGGAGATAATCTTTCATCCCCTGGGAAGCCTCTTTTCTGCCTATGGCATAGGTATTTCAAGGGCCTTTGTGAAGGATGCCATAACCTTTATAAGGCTGTTCAACAGGGAGGGGATGGCTGAGATGGCCAGGGCGATGGAGGAGCTCACAGAGAGGGTACTTGAAGGTGTGAACTTCAGGGACTACGATGTCCTGAAAGAGGTGGACCTGAGGGTCAAGGACACAGGGCATTCCTTCAGGATACCCTTTACTAACTATGATGATATGCTTGCAAGGTTCAAGGAGAGACACAAAAGGGTTTTTGGTTTCTACAGGGACAACCTTGTTCCTGAGTCAACCACGCTGAGGGTGACCGTCATTGACAGGAGGGGGTTTTTCCCGGCCTATAACGAGCACAGAGGGTATAACAGGAAGGCCCGGCCTCATGCCTATCATAGCATGTTTACTGAACAGGGCTGGTGCAGGGTTCCCCTTTACCTGAGAGATGAGATCAGCCAGGGAGCTATCATAAGAGGCCCTGCTCTTATAATTGACAGCTTCACAACCATTGTCATTGAAGAGGGTTTTGAGGCAGAGGTCCTGGAAAAGGGCGGTATCAGGGCTGTTCTGGGAAGGCCTTCAGGACGCAGGATTGCAGGGGATGACGGCAAAGGTGCTGACCCTGTGATGCTTGAGATATTTAACAACCTCTTTATGGGGATAGCCACTGAGATGGGTCATACACTGAGAAACACGGCAATCTCTGTAAATATCAGGGAAAGGCTTGATTTCTCCTGTGCTGTTTTTGATCCCCATGGGGGGCTTGTGGCAAATGCACCTCATATACCGGTTCATCTTGGCTCAATGGCTGATACAGTGAAGGCTGTAATTGAGAGGTATGGTGCAGTGATTGAGAAGGGCGATGCCTATCTGACAAACAATCCCTTCAATGGTGGTTCCCATCTGCCCGACCTGACGGTTGTTTATCCTGTCTTTTCCGATGATGGCAGACTCCTCTTCTTTACAGCCTCAAGGGGGCACCATGCTGATATAGGCGGTAAGACCCCTGGTTCAATGCCTCCCGGCTCGTCACATATAGAGGAGGAGGGGGTTTTGATTGATCGGATCCCTGTATTGAAGGGTGGTGTATTTTTGGAAGACCAACTCAGGCAGCTTTTAGGTAATCATCCCTATCCGGTAAGGGATCTGGATCAATCCATAGAGGATATCAAGGCCCAGATCGCTGCCTGTCGCAAAGGACAAGAGGAGCTTTCAAGACTCGTTGAAAGGTATGGATACAACATGGTGAAAAGATACATGCTCTTCATCCAGAGAAATGCTGAACTGTCAGTAAGGGAGGCGCTTTACCGATTTCTTGAAGGGGATGAGACGAGGGTCTTTACTTTCACCGATTATCTTGACGATGGTTCGGTCATCTCTGTAAGGATCCATATCTCTGCAGGAGAGGACCCACCCCACAGTACCACTGCTGTTGTGGACTTCTCCGGTACATCCCCACAGCATGACAGGGACAATCTCAATGCACCCCTGTCTGTAACAAAATCAGCGATCCTCTATGTCTTGAGGCTGCTTGCCGGCAAGGACATCCCCCTTAATAGCGGCTGCCTGAAGGCGGTAAAAATAGTAGCACCAGAGGGAAGCCTGGTTAATGCCACTTATCCAGCAGCAGTTGCAAGTGGGAATGTTGAGACCTCACAGAGGATTGTTGACCTCCTCCTTGGCGCCTTTGGTGTGGCAGCAGCCTCCCAGGGGACAATGAACAACCTTCTCTTTGAGGTTGCGGGTGAGCCAACCTATTATGAGACCATCGGTGGTGGCTCTGGTGCCATGGATGGATGCCCTGGAGCCTCAGCAGTGCAGGTACACATGACCAACACAAGGATAACAGACCCCGAGATATTTGAATTAAGACACCCCGGTGTGAGGCTGAGAAGATTCACCATAAGGAGAGGCTCTGGAGGAAAGGGTGCCTACACCGGAGGTGACGGAATAATCAGGGAGGTTGAGTTCCTCAAGCCAGCCACTGTAACTATTATATCTGAAAGGAGATCAACAGCACCCTATGGCATGAAGGGAGGCGGGGCTGGTCTCAGAGGGGTCAACCTCTTCAGAGACGGAACGGGCAGGATCACAAGGCTACCCCATCGTGTAAGCCTCAGGGTGAAGCCTTCGGAATCAG
Source organism: Nitrospirota bacterium (assembly GCA_011321725.1). GTDB lineage: Bacteria > Nitrospirota > Thermodesulfovibrionia > Thermodesulfovibrionales > JdFR-85 > JAADHP01. The sequence continues at coordinate 3,512 of DROX01000207.1, forward strand.
TGATCATCAAGACCCCCGGAGGGGGTGGCTACGGTGCTACTCCTTGATGGCCTTCAGGATCCTTTCAAGTTTTTCAGGACCAACACATTCCTTTGCTGCAGGACACCACTGAAGACAACTTGGCTTCATATCCCTTGAGATGGTCTTCTTGCATGAGGGGCAGGTGGTCTCAACCTCATCTGACCATATCTCAACGGAGGCTCCACAGAACACACAGACGAGCTCTTCAGGATAGGGGTTCCTTATCTCCCTGCTTCCAGGACATGATTCCTTGAAGTTACTCATAATTTTATTATACCTGAAGGAGAGACGGGAAAACATGATGTATATCATACCCTTCAGGGAGAAAGGCAGGGCTTTGTTGTAGGAGAGAGTTCCACACCTCCCTGCCTCTGGACTACTCTTTTGCCGGTCTTATAATAATTCGGAGAGGAACTTCTGGTTGTTATACCCTCCCACAGCCACAGGGGTCATTGTGGATTCTGATGGAATTTCAAAGCATTCTATGAAATCTAAATATAGAATTATCAGGTCAGATATAAAATACTGATATATATTATTAAAGATTCTTTATAGCTGTCCGATAGTATTCAGAGAGGTATCCCTTGGATACCTTAGCAAAGGTAGGAGGTAATCAACATGAGGTATTTGAGGAAACATCTTGTTCTGTTGCTGATCATGGCAGGCACTCTCCTTGTCTTGACAGGTTTCTCAGAGGCAAAGGAGCTGAAGTGGGTCGGATGTGGAATTACAAAGAAGGCCTTCATGAAGGAGCTGTCAAAGGCATACGAGGCAAAGACGGGTGTGAAGATCATACTGAAAGGCGGTGGTGCCACCAAGGGTATCAGGGCCGTGGCAAAGGGTCTTGCAGACATGGGTGGTACCTGCAGGCACACAATCAATGACCCCCGGGAGAAGGGTGTGAAGCTTCATCAGGTGGCATGGGATGCAATCGTTGCAGTGGTGAACAAGGACAACCCCGTGGATAGCATAACAGTGGACCAGCTGAAGGCCGTTCTTACAGGAAAGATCCAGAACTGGAAGGAGTTAGGCGGACCCGACAAACCCATCAACCTCTACATCCGTAAGGGGAAGATCAGCGGTGTCGGTCTTATGGCAAGGGAGATCATATTCAAGAACCTGGATCAGGAGTTCTCCTCAAAGGCAAAGGTGATGAGGAGTTCAGGTCCACTGGAAAGGGCGATATCGGGCGACAAGTTTGGCATAGGTATCACGGGGATCTCAAGTGCAAAGAAGAGGAAGAAGCTTAAGGTGTTGAAGATAAACGGCGTGGCACCAACAAAAGAAAACATCGGTTCAGGAAAGTATCCCTTCTACAGACCACTGTATATTGCCACGGCAGAGAAGCCATCTCCTGAAGTGGAGAAATTTATACAGTATGCACTCAGCAGCGAGGGGCAGAGCGTTATCTCCGCCCAGGGGACAGTGAATCTCTCAGAGGGCAGTGCATTGGGAGGGAAGTAATCCTACACTATCTGGAGGTGTCTCATGCGGTTGAAGAATATCAAGATATCCCATAAGCTGATGTTCATGACACTGGCAGCGCTTCTGGTCCTGCTCCTCTTCGGTCTTGTGAGTGTGTATATGGGAAAATCCCAGCTACGGTCCCTGAAGATCGTCTATAATGAGAAGATGGTACCCCTGGACAATCTCAGGAAGATGCAGCTCATATTCAGGGAGATAGACTACCAGATGGTTGGTGTGATAAGTGCCGCAGAGTCCTCCCAGAAGGCAGCAGAGCACCTGGACAGGGCTGTTTCAGAGCTTAAGAGGATCTGGAAGGAGACAAAGCCCCTCCTTGTCCATTCCGAACTTGACAGCCTGGCAAAGACCTTTGAGAAAAACCTTAAGGGGTTTTATGACCTTTCAGGAAAACTGAGGGAGGCCTACATCTCCGATGACATTGACAGCGTTGATCTTGTTCATGAGCAGTGGATTGACCTGAAGAAGAAGATATTCCAGGCGGTGGACAACATCGCAAAGAAACAGCAGGGGCTTACAGAGCAGTTCTACAGGCAGAAAAAGGAGATGATCAACAGGGTCATCGTGGTTATCCTCTCCGTCACAGTGGTGTGTATCGTTGCATTCCTGGCCTTCTCTATCCTGATAACCAGGTCAATAGGACGACCTGTTATAAACGTTGTTGAGGCCTCACGGGAGATAGCGGAAGGTGACCTCACAAGGAGGATTGTTGTCAAAGGTGGGGATGAGATGGGGCTCATGGCCGAGACCCTGAACTGTATGATAGAGAAGCTGAACAGCTTCTTCGCAAGCATAACAGAGAACATAACACGGATCAAGGGGCAGTCCGAGAGACTCTCCGATTTCTCTGAACATATGCAGGCAGGTATAAGACAGCAGAGCAGCCAGATCGAGCAGGTAGCCTCGGCCGCCACGGAGATGTCCCAGACCATAATTGACATGGCCCAGAACGCCTCCAACTCCTCGGAATCAGCCAGGAACTCCTATGATACAGCCCAGAAGGGGATGAATGCTGTAAGGGAGGTGGTGGAGAGCATACAGTCCCTGGCAGAAGAGATAGAGGATGCCTCAGCAAGGCTGCAGATGCTTGGTAAACGTTCAGAGGAGATCGGTGAGATCCTGATGGTTATACAGGATATAGCTGATCAGACTAACCTCCTTGCCCTGAATGCAGCCATAGAGGCTGCAAGGGCAGGGGAGCAGGGCAGGGGGTTTGCGGTTGTTGCGGATGAGGTGAGAAAACTGGCAGAGAAGACAGCCCAGGCAACAGATGATATTGCAGGAAGGATAAAGGCCATCCAGGGTGAGACGGAGATGACCATCACGGTGATGAAGAGGAGCACCGAGTCCTTCAGGGCATCTGTTGAAAAGGCAAACAATGCGGGAGATGCACTGAATGAGATAGTGGATAGTTCCCGTCAGGTTATGGACATGGTGCAGAGGATCGCCACTGCCACGGAGGAACAGTCATCTGCTGCTGAACAGGTCAGCCAGAGCATGGAGGTTGTTGCAGGGATAGTAAAGGACAACGCCAGCCAGGTTGATTCCTTGAAGGAGCTCTCCGACGAACTCCTGAATATAGCAAACAAACTCTCTGAGCAGATAAGTCACTTCAAGCTTGACGGAGAGTGCCTGGGTGGAGGCGGCAATGGTGCGGAAGTCTCAGAAGGAGGTGTTGCCGCCGGGTATGAATATAATGCAGCCACTTAACAGGATTTGAGGGCATTACCGCTGCACATCCTTGAGGCTCTTTGCAAGGAGGACGGGGATGCCCCTTCTGTGGGAGATTGCACTGTAGAGCTGGCCTGTACTCACTGTGTTTAAGGCCCCCATACTTATGAGCCTTTTTATGGCCTCCTGGATCTGGGGCCTTTTTTCCTTGAAGTCCCTGTGTACCTCAATGAATAACCCCTGGCTGTCCCTTGCTATCTTGACGCTCTGATAGGTGATATAAACCCTGTCACCCACTGAGACGAGATTGAAGAGGGTCTTTATGTCCCAGGGATACATCCTTATACAGCCATGGCTGACCCGTCTTCCCACACCAAGGGGTTTGTTGGTCCCGTGTATAAGATATGAGGGATTTGAAAGCCTGAGGGCATAATCACCCAGGGGGTTGTCCGGCCCTGGAGGTACCGAGGGTGGCAGCTCTGGATACTCTGCCCTGATGGATTCCGGTATGGTCCATACAGGGTTTCTGATCCTCTCTATGATGCTGAATCTCCCCCTTGGTGTATCAAACCCCTCACGACCAATGCCTATGGGGAATGTAACTACCTGGAGGTGATCACCTTTATCATAAAGGAGAAAGAGTCTCAACTCGGCAAGGTTTATTATGAGCAGTTTACCCCTCTTCCTGAGCATATCTTCAGGGTATTCCGGTAGTATCCACCTTGTGGGGATTATAACCTCTGTGCCTTTCTTGGGATACCATGGATCAATCCCTGGATTTGCATCCACTATCTCATTGTAACCAAGGTCATACCTGAAGGAGAGGTCAATAAGGGTCTCCCTGTCATCCTTGATGGTATACTTTCTTGTGACACCAAAAAGCCTCTCACCCTTTTTCAGGGTATAGGCACCAGAGAATGCACTGGCAGAGGTGGTTGAAAAGATGGAAATGATTATAACAAGAGCAAGGGTGTATCTTGCAGTCATGAGCCCTCTTTTATCAGTTCCTCAATTCTCTTCATGGCCTCCTCAAGGGCCTCAATATCCTTTACCCCGCCCTGTGCCATCTCAGCCCTGCCTCCACCGCTACCACCTGCAAGGGAGGTGATCCTCTTCAGGATCTCACCTGCATTGAACCGGTCTGTCAGGTCCTTTGTAACCATGCAGACAATGGCTGCCTTTCCGTTCTGTGCTGATGTGGTAATTATTATACCCGAGCCTAACCTGTCCCTGAGTCTGTCAGAAAGGAGACGGAGCTCCTTCTGGTTAAGACCGTCCTTTCTGAGTGTTGCTATCTTGATGCCCGAAAGCTCCCTTGCCTTACGGATTGCCTCTGAGATAACATCTGTGGATGCACCTGTCTTCAGCCTCTCTATCTCCTTTTCCTTCTCCTTCAGCTCCCTGATGAGCCTCTCCGTCCTCTCAACAGGCCTGTCTGTCTTCAGTATGTTCTTGATCATCTCAATAGATCTCTTCTGTTCTTTAAGATACCTGAAGGCATTCATGCCTGTAAGGGCCTCAATCCTTCTTATACCAGAGGCTACGCTGCTTTCAGAGAGGATCACAAAGGAGCCTATCTGGCCTGTGGCAGAACAGTGGGTCCCGCCGCAGAGCTCCCTGCTGAAGCTGCCAGCAGATACCACCCTTACCTTTTCTCCGTATTTCTCGTCAAAGAGCGCTACAGCACCTGATCTTATGGCATCATCAATACCCATCACCTCTGTCTTTACAGGGAGATCTTCAAGTATCTTTGTGTTGACAACCTCCTCTATCTCGTCAATCTCTTCAGGGGTGGTGGCGGTGTAGTGTGTAAAATCAAACCTCAGCCTGTCAGGTGCAACAAGGGAACCGGACTGTTTCACATGCTCGCCAAGCACCATTCTGAGTGCCTTGTGCAGCAGATGCGTTGCTGTGTGGTTGCGCATTATTGAGAGTCTCCGCTCTTCATCCACCATGGCCGTGACCCTCTCGCCCCTTCTTACAGTACCCCTTTTTACCTTCACAATATGTATATGAAGACCCTGGAGGGGTTTCTTTGTGTCTGTCACTATCAGGTGCGCACCCTCTGAGTGGATCACGCCTGTATCCCCGACCTGCCCCCCGGACTCCCCATAAAAGGGTGTACGGTCAAGGACAATCATCCCCTCCTGGCCTTCCCCAAGCTCATCGGTGAATCTGCCGTTACTGATTATCTCAACAACCTCTGCCTCTTCCTTCAAGGTCTCATAACCCTTGAAGAGGGTCTCTCCATGTCTGGCTACTATCTCCCTGTAGAGGGTGGTACTCTCCTCCTGTTGCTGTATACCCGCACCTGTCCTTGCCTTCTGTTTCTGTTCTTGAAGCCTCCTGTGGAATCCTTCCTCATCTATCCTGTAGCCCTCGTCATTTGCGATGTCCCTTGCAAGGTCTATGGGGAAGCCATAGGTATCATAGAGTCTGAAAAGCTCCTCACCGGGAATAACATCACTTCCCTCCTCTTTGAGCCTGGTCAGTATCTCGTCCAGGATGTTCATTCCCGTCTCTATGGTCCTGACAAACCTCTCTTCTTCAATCTTCAGTAGCTTCTCGGTCCTGTCTCTCTCATCAATGATCTCCGGATAGATATCGCCCATCACGGATATGACAGGTTCAATAAACCTGTGTAACGTTGGGGCTGGGAGGTTCAGAAGCCTTGCATGCCTTGCTGCCCTCCTGATAACCCTCCTCAGGACATACCCCCTGCCCTCGTTTGAGGGGATGAGCCCCTCGGAAAGCAGGAAGGTTATGGCCCTGATATGGTCTGCTATCACGCGCATTGAGGCATCACTGTGTGGGGCTTTCCCGTAGGGGATGCCTGACAGGGTGGATATCTCTTCAATGATGGGCTGGAAGAGGTCTGTATCAAAGTTGTTGTGTTTACCCTGGAGCACCGCTGTTATCCTCTCAAGCCCCATACCCGTGTCTATGCTCGGTTTTGGCAGTGGCGTCAGTTTTCCGCTTTCGTCGCGGTTGTACTGCATGAATACAAGATTCCAGAGTTCAAGATACCTGTCACAGTCACATTCTAAATTGCAGTCATCTCTTCCGCAACCCACCTCCTGGCCCTGGTCTATTATGATCTCCGAGCAGGGCCCGCAGGGGCCTGTATCCCCCATCTGCCAGAAGTTATCCTTTGCACCAAGGCGGACTATCCTTGCTGGATCAACATCCGTGAGTTCCTTCCAGAGTGATTCAGCCTGGGCATCCTCTTCGTAGACAGAGACCCAGAGCCTGTCCTTTGGAAGTCTGTACCATTCCGTCAGCAGCTCCCAGGCAAACTGGATTGCCTCTTTTTTGAAATAGTCACCAAAGGAGAAGTTGCCAAGCATCTCAAAGAATGTATGATGTCGGGCAGTGTGCCCAACATTCTCAAGATCACTGTGCTTGCCACCCGCACGCATACACTTCTGGCAGGATGTTGCCCTTTTGTATGGTCTTTGTTCATGTCCCAGGAAGACAGATTTGAACTGCACCATACCGGCATTTGTAAAGAGCAGGGTTGGGTCATCCTGTGGAACAAGGGAGGAGCTCTTTACGATCTCATGACCCCTGGATCTGAAATACTCAAGGAAACTCTTCCTGACCTCTCTGCTTTCCATCCCTGTTATTTGGCTATCCCTGGTTCTGTGCTGATAATCTCGGTGAGCTTTCCATCCGTAAAACGGAGTATGGTCTTGAATGCACCCCACCACCTGTGGTATTCCCACTGTACCCTCTCCTTGCCGTCAGGTGTTGGTGCCAGCACCTTTGTGACATTCGGAGCGCCCCAGGCATATCTTACCTGCTCAAAGGTCATGCCTGTTGCTATCTCGCCCTTCTTGATGTGTTCCTGTACATCCGGCGGGTAGTTCTTGATCTCTTCATAGGAGTAACGCATGCTTTTGGTGCAGGAGAGTGCAAAAGCAAGTACAATAAGAATCAATAAAAACCTTTTCATTTGATGCCTCCTTTTTCTCCCTCAGGAGTTGGATTGTCAGGTAGATTATGATAAAATATCCAAAACTTATAAAATAAATCAAGGATTGCAAAGTCCGCGTTTCAATTCAGTGCGGTTCTATATCTCATCAGTCTCTGACATTTTTTCATTGCCAGATGAGGGATCACCTATCCTTCTGACCACCTCCTTTATTGTATCATAGGAGTATCCCCTTCGTTGCAGATAACCCATTATCCTTCTTTTCAGCTTGTCTGCAGGGATGTGGGAACTTCTCTTTTTTAGTTTCTCAGCGATCTTAAGGGCATGAGGATACTCGTCAATATCTTCCAGACCTGCATTCTCAATCAGGTCCCTCTCAATCCCCCTCTTGTGGAGCAGTTCTTTAAGGCCTCTGATACCAAGACCCTTGTCCCTCAATCCGTAACTGATGAGCTGTTCCGTCAGTGCCGCATCATTGATCAGGCCAATTTCTGATAGGTCCTGGATGACCTGTCTTATTGTTACATCCCTGTAGCCACGGCGGAGCAGCCTTTGGTGCAGCTCTCTTCTGCTACGGGGTCTTATTGAGATCAGTTTCAGTGCGTACCTTTTTGCCTCATTCGGAGAATCTTTCAATAGGGATGTCCTCGGTCTGTTCCTGTTGCTGCAGCTCTTCATATGTCATGTCTGAGGTGGATTGTATTCCCTTCACCTTCAGGGCAAAATCATCGGGGTTTGATGCCCTTCTCAGTGCCTCTTCATAGGTGATAAGACCGCTCTTGTAGAGGTCGTAAAGTGACTGGTCAAAGGTCTGCATCCCGTAGTGTACCTTTCCTTTTGCGATCACATCCGGTATGAGTTTTGTCTTTTCAGGGTCAAGGATGCAGTCCTTTATGGTCTCTGTGGTAATCATAACCTCAACGGCAGGTACCCTTCCGTTTCCGTCGGCCCTCGGGACGAGCCTCATTGAGATTACCGCCCTCAGCACAGAGGCAAGCTGGATACGCACCTGTTTGTGCTGGTATGGCGGAAAGACGGCTATTATCCTGTTGATGGTTTCTGTGGCATCGGTGGTATGGAGCGTGCTGAGGACGAGGTGTCCTGTCTCAGCAGCAATCAGTGCTGTCTGGATTGTCTCAAAGTCACGCATCTCACCCACAAGTACAACATCCGGGTCCTGGCGAAGGGCAGCCCTCAGGGCCTTGCTGAAGCTCTCCGTATCTGAGCCGACCTCCCTCTGGTTTATGATGCTTTTCTTGTCACGATGCAGGTACTCAATGGGGTCTTCAATGGTAATGATGTTGTACGTCCTGTTCGTGTTTATGTGGTCTATCATTGAGGCAAGTGTGGTGGACTTACCACTGCCGGTGGTTCCCGTGACAAGTATGAGACCCCTTGGTTCAAGGGCCACCTTTTTGAGCACCTCCGGGAGGTTGAGTTCATCAATGGTTGGTACCTTCATGGGTATTACCCTGAAGACAAGGCCAATGGTGCCCCTCTGGATGAATACATTGCAGCGGAATCTTCCCAGACCAGGCACACTATAGGCAAGGTCAATATCAAGTTTCCGTTTGAAGAGCTCTCTCTGGCTGGGGCTCATCACGGCAGAGGCCACCTTTATAGCGTCCTCCTGGCTGATACGGCTTTCGCCTTCCATGGGAACCAGCTCACCATCAATCCTCATAATCGGCGGTGAGCCCACCTTTAGATGAAGGTCCGAGGCATGCATGCTATAGGCCTTTTTGAGGAGATCATTGATCTGCATTGTTCCTCCTTGGGAGATTGAATTTTTCCCTCAACATCTCCTCTATCTTATCGGCCAGTTCAGGGTTGTTCTTCAGGTATTCCTTTGCATTCTCTCTGCCCTGGCCTATGCGTGTGCCTTCACAGCTGTACCAGGCCCCGGCCCTCTCAATTATACCATGCTGGACGCCAAGGTCTATCAACTCGCCCTCTCTTGAGATGCCTTCATTAAAGTAGATATCAAATTCAGCCTGCTTGAAGGGTGGTGCCACCTTGTTCTTTACAACCTTCACCCTCACCCTTCCGCCGATCATCTCCTGACCCTGTTTGAGATTGTCAATCTTCCGGATATCAAGTCTCATGGAGGAGTAGAACTTCAGGGCGTTACCACCGGTGGTTGTCTCGGGGTTCCCGAACATTACCCCGATCTTCATCCTTATCTGGTTGATGAATATGACCGTGGTGTGGGACTTTGATATTGCCGCTGTAAGTTTCCTCAGTGCCTGGCTCATGAGACGTGCCTGCAGCCCTGGCAGACTGTCTCCCATCTCTCCCTCAATCTCTGCCTTTGGAACAAGGGCCGCAACAGAGTCTATCACTACAATGTCCACCGCACCACTTCTTACCAGTGCCTCTGCAATCTCAAGTGCCTGCTCACCCGTGTCAGGCTGTGAGACAAGGAGGTCTTCAATATTCACGCCTATCCTGTCCGCATAATTCACATCAAGGGCATGCTCAGCATCAATGAAGGCCGCGATACCTCCAGCCTTCTGGGCCTGTGCGATTGCACTGAGCGCCAGGGTGGTCTTGCCCGAGGATTCCGGGCCGTATATCTCTATTACACGTCCTCTTGGAAATCCACCCACACCGGTTGCTATATCAAGGGAGAGGGAACCCGTGGGTATGGCCTGTATCCCTTCTATCAGACTATCAGAGCCCAGACGCATGATCGTGCCCTTACCAAAGGAACGCTCAATCTGGGAGATGGCCATCTCCAGCGCCTTTACCTTGTCTTTATTCATCTCGCCTCCTTTTCAGCGGGGCAGTAAATATCCTCTCGTAAACCGCCCCTGTTGGTTTTAAGGTACTCTTCATAAGGGAAATCCCTTTAACATCTATTTTACCAAAGTTGTGCCCTCTGTATCTCCTGAGACAGGCTAATGTCTCCTTTAGCTCCCTCAGGGATTTTATACGCCCGAGAGTCACATGGGGGTTAAAGCCCCTTGTCTCCTTCTTGAAGCCCAGGTTGAGCATTGCCTCTTCTATGTCTTCATAAAGCGATTGAAGTTCACCGTTGCCTCTAATGCCCACCCACAGGACCCTGGGTCTTGAATAATCAGGAAAGACACCCGTTCCTGCAAGGGTCAGTGAAAAAACGGAGTGATTCTCGCCTATCTTTTTTAATATATTCTTGATGGTATTTACAAGTCTGTCCTCTATCTCACCAAGGAATTTGAGTGTGATATGCATGCCTTCAGGCCTTACCCATCTTACATCCCCTCCCATGGACCTGAGCTGGTCAATCAGGTCCTGAACGGCCTTTTTGACCTCCTCGTCAATCTCTATGGCAATGAAACATCTCATTCCTCAAGAAAATCAAGCAGATGTTGCAGTGCATAGAGTGCAGCACTCTCCTTTATCTCCTCCCTTGTCCCTTTGAACCTGAAGACCCTGGTGGCCTCTTTGCCCTGACTGCTGTAGCCAAAACATACAAGCCCCACCTCCCTGCCCTCAAGCACCTCCGGGCCAAGGTTGCCTGTTGTGGAGATTCCTATGTCTGCCTTCATTATCCCTCTTACCCCTGAGGCCATGGCAAGGGCGGTCTCCTGGCTGACCACTCCATGGGTCTGGATAGTACCGGGAGGCACCCCAAGAAGCGACCTTTTAATATCAGCAGAGTAGGCAACAACACCGCCAATAAAATACCTGCTTGCCCCGGGTGTTATCGTCACAAGGTGCATGATCAACCCGCCTGTACAGGACTCTGCAACGGAAAGGGTGAGGGAGTGTTCAATGAAGTATCTGTGGACAGCCTGGATTATTCTTTCCCTGTCTGGTAGCATGCCTATTTTATATACAATAACATAGATAAATAATTATCAAGGCAGGGCACCTCATAAAAATAAGCCAACCACAGGATTAAACAATAAAGTAACCTCTTTTTTATCGTTATACACTAAATCAAGTAAAGAAACAAACCCTATAGGCCCAGAGGTGGTGAAGAATGCCATGTAGCAATACCTCA
>DROX01000208.1 GCA_011321725.1 Nitrospirota bacterium
ATCAAACTCTATCTTCCTTCTCACAAGGAGTGATGCATTTTCTGCAAGCTCCTGGAGTTTGTTTGTCAGACTAACCCTGTTCTTCTCTCCGATATCGTAGAGTTCAAGGAGATCAACGATTTCTTCCACATCCGAAGTCTCATAACCCTCAAGAACCACACGACTGTCAAAGCTATGAGGCGTTCTTCGAACCCTTTCCTCGGCAAGCCTTATCTGGTGCTTCAGCCTCTCTATGCAAAGCCCGTAAAGTTTGAAATCCATGTTTGACATCTTAACTACCCCCTGTTTATAACAATCGTTAATTGAATTATAAACATTATTAATGCACAATGTCAATATTTTTTTGTCCGGGTGTTGTAAAATCTTAATGGTATTTCTGAAGGGATTGTTGAAAATCCTCGGGAGGATCTATGATTGAAGACCTCAGTGAGATCACCATATTCAAAGGGCTGGCAGAGGAAGAGCTGAAGGAGCTTGACGGTTACCTGAAAAGGGAAAGGTACAACAAAAGGGATATAATCTTTGGTGAAGGTGACCCCTCAGACTTTCTCTATATAGTGAAGAAGGGCAAGGTAAAGATCACAAAGATGTCCCAGGAAGGCAAGGAGATAATACTTGAGATAATCTCTCCTGGTGATATGTTTGGTGCTGTGGCGGTGCTTCAGGGCTTTCCCTATCCAGCCAATGCAGTGGCAATGGAAAAGACAGAGGTGATAAAGCTGCACAGGAATGCCCTTATGAGGATCCTTGACAGATTCCCCTCTGTAATGTACTGCCTTGCCATGAACATTGGAGAGCGCATGAGAGGCTCTCACGAGATGCTCAAGAATATTGCCCTTGAAAGGGTGGAGGCCCGTATTGCTGCACTGCTTCTGAAGCTTGCCGACAAGATGGGAGAGGATACAGAGGAGGGCAGGGCCATTAACATGAAGCTTACCAAGCAGGATGTTGCCGACATGGTAGGCACGACTGTTGAGACATCCATAAGGACAATGAGCAAGTTCAAAAAGAGGGGGCTGATTAAAGAGAAGGGAGGCCGGGTGATCATAACAGACCTCCCGGCTCTGCGCGAAATCAGCTCTTAGGCCTCTTCTTCTTTAGCAAACATTGTGGCAGCGATATTATAGAAGAAGATGAAAAGGGAGAACACCTCAATAAACCCGCTTATGGATGTGAGCGTGGCATAGACTGTTTTTTCAGGGTTATACTGCCTCAGTGTGTAGAACAGAGTCAGGCCGATCAGGCCGATGTTGGAGAGATAGAACTGGACCTCACCAAGGAGCCTGCTTTTGATCAGCCTGCCTGAGAATCTTGGCAGTATATGATATCCCACACCATAGATCATCATGGATACCCAGCCAAGGAGCATGAAGTGGGAATGAATGAATTTCAGGGCTATAAACCTTGTATCCACAGCCATCATCACACCCATCACCGATGCCACCACGAGGTAGAGCATGCTTGCCAGTATGAAGTTCTTAACGTATCTGTCCATACAAACCTCCTGCTTTAATCTTTTTTTCTAATCTAACTTTATTTTACGATTTATACAGGGATGAGACAATGATTAATATCATAATCCAGAATCTATCTGTCCTGCTCTCACAGGGGAATCCTGATAAAGAAGTATGTTCCAAGAAACAGTGCCAGCAGTGGCACCATTGCGGCAGCAAGCAATGGTGGCAGTATCTCTGCATAGCCAAGGGAGAGGGAGAGTATGTAGAATCCCATATAGGCAAGTGATACAAGGAGTCCCGCTGCTGCTGCGAGCACACCCCTGCCCTTTCTGCTTCTGATGGATATTGAAAGGGCAAACATTATCATGAACAGGTTGGTAACAGGGAAGGTTATACGGGAGTAGATATCAACAAGCAGTTTCCTGTTCCTGAATCCAGCCCTGCGGAGCCTCTTCTCAAACCTGATAAGCTCCCTTACGCTCATCTCCTCTATTATCTTTTCCTCCCTTTTCAGTACCCCGGGCGATATGACGCCCCTTATTATTCTCTCCTTCTCTGTCCTTGGAGGCGAGAGGTTACGGAGGTCATAGACCGTCACATCCCTGAGGTAAAGGGACAGGAGTTCACTGTCCTTGCCCTCTCTCTTCCAATGCCCGTCTCTGGCCTCAATCCTGAGAAGGGGTCTGTCTCTGTCAAAGTAAAAGACCGAGATATCCTTTGACTCTTTCCTGTCAGGCACATACAGACCGATCCTTATAACAGAGCCATCACTGCCACGAATCCATAGATTACGCTCACTATGGACAAATCTGCTGCTGCCTCTTGCGGTCAGACGGTTTGCCTCTTCAAGGGCTCGGGGCGTCACATATTCTGTTACAAGGAAGTTTACCACAGAAAGTCCAATGCCTATCAAGAGGAAGGGTACAAAAAAGGTCCTGAGGTTTACACCCGATGATTTTATAGCGGTAATCTCGTTTCGTCTTGACGCAAGACTGATTACGAATATGGTACAGAGCATACCTGAAAAGGGCAGAAGATAGGACAGTATCTCCGGGATCTGCAGAAGTCCGAAGAGGACAAACCCCTTTGGAGAGACTGAGGCCCTTATAAGCTCGTCAGCCTTTTCCACAACTGAAAAGACCGAAAAGAGTACAGCCAGGCATGCTGTGATGCCTGTGAAGAGGAGCAGAAACTCCTTTATATACAGTCTCCTGACCCTATCCATTCTTCCTCTTGTACATAACAACCGATACCAGCAGGAGTATCAATAATGGCATCCAGCAGAATAAATGGTTCAGCCTGTTTGTCCGCACAAGATTCTCAAAGTAAAGCAGTACC
>DROX01000209.1 GCA_011321725.1 Nitrospirota bacterium
ATATAAGGGTCTGCAAGGGGGTTTCTGAGAAAACCCTGGAGCACCGCGCCTGATGCACCAAGGGCTGCACCCATAAGCATGGAGGTAACAACCCGTGGAACCCTGATGGAGATTATGATGGTCCTGTCCGTACCGCCCAGGCTAAAGGGATTGATTACCTCTGGGCCTATAAGGACCGAACCGGAAAAGATAACCACCGCGGAGATGACCAGGAAGAGAACCCTCTTTCTCATCTCAGGTAACCTGCAAGTTCTTCTATTCCATCAAGTATCCTCGGGCCCAGCCTGTAAAGGGCATCACTTACATAATACACCCTGCCCTCCCTTACAGCCTTTACAGAAGACAGCCTCTTGAGTATCCTCCTTGAGACCTTTCTCATATCTTCATGACCCTTGCCAATAAAGATTATTTCAGGATTTCTCCTTATCACCTCTTCAAGAGAGTATCTTGGATAACGGGACTTTGCATCATGCGCTATGTTTTCAAGCCCGATTATCTCCATAGCATCATCAATGGCAGTGCCAGGGCCTGCCACTATCAAGGGCTCTGGCCAGATCATAAAGAGCGCCTTTCTTGTTCTTTTTCTGTGAAATGCTCTTCTGTATTTATCCAGTGTGGAACTGAACTGGTTTGATAGTCTCGTGGCCCTATCCTTAACACCAAGGGCCTCACCAAGCCTGATCAGTTCGTCCGGAAGCTCTGAGATCCTCCTTGCCCTGAAGACATAGGTCCTGATACCAAGCCTTTTAAGCCGTTCCTCAAACTCCCTTTGATTGCCGTCAATGGTAAGCACAACAAGGTCCGGCCTCAGACGCACTATCCTTTCAAGGGACGGGTTGGTCATCCCACCCACCTTCGGCTTCTTCAGGGCCTCTGGTGGGTGGTCGCAGAAGCTGGTAACCCCGACAATTCTCTCATCAAGCCCGAGGGTAAAGAGTATCTCTGTCAGACTCGGGGCAAGTGAGATTATCCTCTTTGCAGCCCCTGCATAGGCACTGCCAGTATTCAGAAAAAGGCATAAAAGAACAAAGAGAAGGGATACAAGCCTTAACCTGAAATCATCACTATCTGGTTTTTTAAAACTCAAGGGTTACCCCTGCCATCCACTGGTCTCCCGGCATGGGATAGCCTTTTGTAACCTCGTATTCCCTGTCAAGGATGTTTTTCCCTTTTACATATATCGTGCCTTTAATATCTTTTGAAACTGTGAATCCTTTACTGACCTTTGCATTGAGAAGGAAATAGCATTTGTGATTGCCCGTATCTGTAACATAGTTGCTGACATAGCTACCTTCAACGGATGCCGTAAGCCCACTCTTCTGCCTGTAGGTAACGACAGCATTCAGATTGTGTCTCTGGCGGTCTGATATGACCTGGTCATTTTCAAGGTCCTTGGGCTCCTGATAGGTGTAATTTAGTTTTACCTCAAGGGGGCCAGCCTCTGTTAGTGTTTCAAGCTCTACCCCCCTTATTCTTGTCCTGCCAATATTCACAGGCATCCACCGCCAGGGGCTTACCTCCTGCCATTCAATCAGGTTCTTTACTTTTTTGTAGAAACCAACCACCCTGGCCTTTACATATTCATTAAACCTCTGTTCAAGTGAAACCTCGTATTCAGTGGATTTCTCTGGCTTGAGATCCGGATTGCCGGCAGCCCACCCTGTGTCCGGCCAGTAAAGTTCATTGAAGGTTGGCACCCTGTAGCCCTTTCCTGCTGAAAAGCGTAGCGTTGTCGCCGGGAAGGGCCTGTACAGAACTGATAACCTTGGTGTCACCCTGTTACCAGTATCATAATCATCGTATCGCAGTCCTGCCGTAACAATGAAGTCATCTGTGAAGGACAACTCATCCTGGATGAAGGCACCTGCCCTGCTGCGTTTCTTGTTACCAATTGAGGTACTGCTTACCTTTTCTTGAAGTATTTCAGCACCAACTGTAAAGAGGTGCAGCTCTCCAATGGCAAAGGATGTCTGACCGTCAAGGCCTCTGACATAATTCTTGTGCACGCTGTCTTCAGATCGGGATGGGTTTATATAGTGGATTCTGTTGTAATGGCTATAGATATTAAATTTTGAATTTTTTGCATTAAGGGTAACACCATAAAGGGCATTCTCATTCCACTGCCTGGCATCCGGAGTGGGCCAGCCTGTAGAGCCAGGGCTGCCCAGTTTCTTGTGGCCGTAATCTATGTTGAAAGCCACATTCAGATCCTCTGTCACGTCATATGTGAGCTTGCCATTGAGGTTCCAGAGCTTATAATCCGTGTTGGCCCTGAAGCCGTGGGATTCTTCCCTCTCGGCACTGAAGGAGTATCCAAAACCGCCCAGTCTGCGGGAGGTTGTAAAAAGGAGGTTTTTGGTATCAAACCTGCCGTACTGAAGCCTCAGCTTGTTTACAGGCATTGAGGGCTTTCTGGTGATGATATTTATAACGCCTCCCATTGCATCCGCACCATAGAGGGCTGACGAGGCACCCCTGAGAACCTCTATTCTCTCTATGTTTTCAAGTGGCAGGGGAATACCGTTCAGATCAAACTGGCCAGAGGATGGCTTGTTGAGCCTCTTGCCGTCTATCAAGATCAATACCTGCTCTGCACTGGATGCACGGATTGAAACGGTTGAGGAGTTTCCCCTGTTACCATACTCTTTGATCTTCACACCCATAACATCATTCAAAACATCAGCTACAGTCTCATAACTGCGCTGTCTGATCTCATCTGCTGTGATCACCGTTACATCCTGGGCCACATCCTCTACAGGTTCTTCCATCCTTGTAGCTGTTACGACTATTTCACCAAGGTCTGTCCTTTCACCCTCCTGTTGGGCGCCAAGGGGTATTGTCAGCAACAGGAGAAGGATCAGGTTTGCAGATAATGCCAGGACAAGGGGTTTCAGCCTTGATGTGTTAGGGGTTCTCTCGGTTCTTTTCCCTGGAGTGACTTTTGTGGTGAGTTCCTTCATGCTCTACTACCTCCCGCGAGGTTATCCAGACGGATGGGTCTTCCGGCTCAGGGCTCAAGGGATATCAGAGGTCTGATGTCAGAAATCGGATTTCCGACCTCCGAACTCCCTTTTCCTACTCACCCGCCTTCCCAGAAGAACAGTTTGA
>DROX01000210.1 GCA_011321725.1 Nitrospirota bacterium
CCAGAGGTGGTGAAGAATGCCATGTAGCAATACCTCAGGTATCTTACATCAAGACCCTTGTCTATCCACTTAAGTCTTAAAAGACTCTGTCTTTTATTATTTAAATCCCATTGCATCAATGCCATGATGAACCACCTCTCTACTCCGAAAAATCTGCGATTTTTCGGAGGCCTCTTCTTACTGCTCACTGCTTACTACTAACCCATCTACTCATCTACCCATCCACCCATCAACCCATAAACTGCTCACTGTTCACTGCTCACTGTGAATAAGGTGTGGTGCTTATTTTTCTTCGGCACCCTGCCTTGTTTTATAAAATTTAAAATTTATTTTGGCTACCATTGGTTCAGGATAAAATCAAACAAGGCGTTATATAATAAACATAAATAAACGAATTTGTAAAGTCTATAATTTTAAGATTTGTAAGCTTGAATCTTGACCACTGATACAGAGCCATGAGCAAGGTTATCGTTGGAATGAGCGGTGGTGTGGACTCCTCGGTCACAGCCTATCTACTCAGAAAGGCAGGCTATGATGTTGAGGGCATCAGCTTCCTCCTCTTTGAGACAAGGGGACGGAAAGACCCTCGTGCATGCTGCTCTCTTGAGGCGATACAGGATGCTGCCCACTCAGCCGGGAAGGCGGGCATCCCACATACTGTAATTGACCTGAGAAATGAGTTTATTGAGCGGGTGATAGATCCCTTTGTAAATGCCTACCTTGAAGGTAAAACCCCGAACCCGTGTATTCTCTGCAACGAATACATAAAATTCCCCTACCTCCTCAGGGAGGCTGACCTCAGGGGAGCGGAGTTTATCTCAACAGGCCACTACGCAAGGGTCATGCGCATTGACGAAAAAGGCTATCTCCAGAAGGGTATTGATCCAGCGAAGGACCAGTCCTATTTCCTCTATGTACTTGACAGGGCAACACTGCAGAGGCTCCTTTTACCACTGGGTGAGTACAGGAAAGAGGATGTACGTAAGGTAGCAAGGGAGCTTGACCTTCCTTCTGCAAAGAGGCCTGAGAGCGTTGAGATATGCTTTGTAGAAAACAGGGATTATACAGGTCTGATAAGGGCATTCTTCCCTGAAGCCGAAAAGCCTGGTCCGATCATTGGCCCTGATGGCACCAGGCTGGGCACACATACCGGCATATTCAACTATACAATCGGCCAGAGAAGGGGGTTGAATATCGCCTATACAGAACCCCTCTATGTAGCCAGGATTGATCCCGAAGAAAATACGATCTATGTGGATACAAGGGACAATATATATGCAAAAGAGGTGGTCATCAACAATATAAACTGGATAGGCTCACCTGCTGTGCCGGACAGCCTCAGCACTTTGCAGGAGATAAGGGTGACAGCAAAGATACGTTCAATGATGAGGGATGAGCCTGCCACACTTATAGCAGAAAAGGGACACTTCAGGCTTGTCTTTGATGAACCCCAGTGGCCACCAGCACCGGGACAGGCAGCTGTGTTTTACGATGGTGATTTTCTGATCGGAGGAGGCGAGGTTTATGAGATACAATAAAAAGGATATGGGACATCATTGGTGTCCAAAAAAGACAGTCAGAAGTCAGGAGTCAGTAGTTAACAGTAAGCAGTAAGCGGTGAGGAGTGAGCAGGTGCCCTGCCTTGGTAATTATTTACCTTGGACAGGCATATGAGGCATTAATCATGGCGATTAAATGGACACTGAATAAGAAGCTGATACTCATGATGGTAGCGCTCAGTGCTGCTGTTATAATCATAACCTCAATCCTGAATATCTATTATGAAAGGGCACTACTGACCAGGCTACAGGAGAAGACAACGGAGATAACAGAGTCGCTCCACCTTGCAATAGCCGAGATAACCAGAGAGGGTAAAAGGGACTATACCAGTCTTGCCACCTATTTAAAGAAATTGAAGTCAGGCGGTATCA
>DROX01000211.1 GCA_011321725.1 Nitrospirota bacterium
CTCTATCTCTCCCAAAATCTCAAACTGTTTTCAATGTTCCTGTCCATGTTTCAAAAGCAGGAAAATCAGTATCTCTTTCTTCTTTTCTGTAAAAAACAGTATAATGCAGGGTCTTCCAGCCAATAAACCCCAGCCTTTCTTTGCTTTTCCGGTATCTCTTCCGCCATGTGCCCGTATTCAGATAGACCTGCTCCTTTGGAGGCGAACCTTCCACCACTCGCAAAGGCACCTGCAGAGGTTCGTGGGTATGGCCATAGACGATATACCTTATCCTGTTGTCCAGGTGTGAGTATTCCTTTGGTGCAGCCTCTAAAAGGTCATCCCTGGCAAAGACCTCTTTGACCCTTTCCAACAAGGGCATCATCTTTTCCAGGGAAAATATCTTGAATTTCTCAAGTAGAAACAGTACAGATTGTATCTTGTCTGCCTCATCCAAGAAGTCTGTCCATTTATCATGATGCTCATACCATTTCTTTACAAACTCCAGATCATTAAACTCCTGTATCACCTCATCAACTGCATCCTCAATAACCTCCTTCAAATGCAGGCTCTTCTTTACCTGATAAAGCAGCCAGTCCAGAGTGGCTGAGAAGGGCCTTACATTTTCAATCTCCTGCAGGTTTCTCTTCAATGCCTCTTGCTCCTTCCTGGGCAAGCTTTTTATCTCCCTTTTCTTCATTATCTTCCATGGAATCTTTGCTATCAGTTCTGTAGTTATGGGATCACCAATAGGTACTCTCATATAGTCTTTATGCGTATAGGAAATACCGCCCTCGTAGTTAAATTTGTCGTATTCATGACCATGTCTGGCAAAGACGCCATAGGACGGGTCTTCAAAATAATGATCAAAGAGATCGCAAGGTGGAATCCTGAGCCACCTGCATACCTTCTTTCTCAGACTTTGATATTTGTTGCAGAGTCTGTCGTGGTTTCCTGGAACATAGATTCTTTCAGGTTCAACAGGAAGACCGAACTCGTCTTTTAATTCACTGCTTAAAAGATCAAATGTTTCCTGGTTCTTCTTTATGATCTCATCAAATATCCTATTGGCATGCCTCTCAATGGCCTTTTCATCACTTCCCCAGGGCCTTTTACTTACCGGAATCTTTCTTCCCCTGTGTTCAAACCACATCTCTGTCCTGAGCAGGTCAAAGATATCTCCCAGGAAAACTATCTTGATCTCCTCTACAGACCTTCCCTTTTTAATCAGCCAGTCAACATTGCCTTTGATATCCTCAAAGAAGATTCTGAAGGCATCTACAGGAACATTATGTTCGCCGGCACTTCCATCAACAAAATGCAGGTCACTAATAAAAACAAGCATCTTTTCCCTCCTTTATTGATGTGATAGATGTTCTTCATATATTAAAGAGTTCCAGTTCTGAAATTCCGGCAATCTTTTTAAAGTGCATGTCCTTTGTAAAGAGTGGAAGTTTGCTGGTTATTGCAATGGCTGCTATGGTTACATCTATTGGTGGAATTGTCAGCCCTTTTCTTCTCAAGTTCCTGTAAAGATCAGCTGCATATAGATAGGTCTCCTTATGTGTATCAATAAAAGGCAGTCTGGAAAGTCTCTTTCTGGTTGTCTTATAACTCCTGTCGTCTTTTATACCCTGAAGTATTTCCTGTAGAATCAATCCGCAAATGACCACACGGTTATATCCTTTGATCAGCTCCGAGAGTTTTTCAGAATAAGGAGATTCTTGACTGTTAAAGAAATCAATCCAGACAGACGTATCAACCAGTACCACCTCTTCCCTTCCTCATCTCTTCAAGGTTGCCCTCC
The DNA here is from genome assembly GCA_011321725.1 of Nitrospirota bacterium. GTDB lineage: Bacteria > Nitrospirota > Thermodesulfovibrionia > Thermodesulfovibrionales > JdFR-85 > JAADHP01. The sequence goes on from DROX01000211.1 coordinate 1,787, forward strand.
CATCTTACTTTACCCCTCAACTCAAGTATCTCTTCAATCTCCTTCTGTTCAACAAGCCTCTTGAGAGCGTAATTTACAATCTCTACTTTCTTTGTGATACCAGTTAACTGCTGCGCCCTTTTAAGTATTTTATCGTTAATATCAATAACAGTTCTGCCCATCACACCTCCTTTGTTAAGATTATTATATATCATTTAGCAAAAAATTTGATATCATTTATCTCTCCCCTTTCACGCCGACAATGTAGAGCCCGTTGAACACAATTGGAGACCAGCCTGTATCTGGATCCTCCTTTACCCGCTCAACTGCCTCAATGAAGTTTGTACAGTATACCCTCCGGGCAGGCGCCTGCACACCCATTCTACCTCTTCAGGTCTTCAATATGTTCTTTCATCTTTCCTGATCTTTTCCTTCCAGAAAAGGTTTGACAGCCTGCGGAAGTTGGAGACACTGTCAATCTCCTGGATTATTTTAAGTGTCTTCCTGCTCAGTTTTCCGTATCTTCCAACCTCCTCACCTGCCATCTCCAGTGCATCCATGACCTCATTTAACTCACGGTACAGAAGAGGGTTATTGTACAGATACATACCCGCTGGACGGTATATCTCGGCAACGATCGGTTGATGTGAATTGTGGGTAATCTGTCGGAAATGCCCTCTTACTGCCGTGAAGTTGTCCGGCTCGGGGAATCCAGACACTGAAAAGACCACCACTGCCTGCTTTTTCTTCTTTCTCCTGGGGTGTCTGGTCCTGCAAGGCCCCTGGATCATGTAAGGATGGTAATGGCATACAGTCCTCTCAAGGAAGTCCTTTAACAGGGAGGGGATACCATCAATATAAAGTGGAAAAGCAAATACTATCAGGTCGGCATTCTCATAGAGTTGACAGATGTCCTCAAAATCGTCTTTGTCTTTAAAGACACAATTGCCGGTTCCTGACAACCAGCAGAACCAGCATCCCCTGCAACGATTTATCCTCTGTTCTGCCAGATAAACCGTCTCTATAGCAGCACCGGTCCTTCCAAGTCCTTTCAAAAAGGGCTCAAGATAGAACTCTGTGTACCCCTGTCTTGCCCTGGGGGAGGCATTTATTACAAGGACATTCTCGGGTATTTTCCAGTGCTTATGAGGTCTCTTCTCAAAGCCTGTTACAGGGTCATCATACTCACTTATATCAGTACCGAACATATCTTCTGACATGACCTTTGAGAAAAAAGAGGTATCACCGGAGAATCTGAGTTTTCCCGTTACCATGCCAACCAATGGATTCAGACGCCCGGCAGCCAGGTCCAGCCAGTGATAGAGCGTACTTTTAAGTGTAACAGTAGGGTCTTCTGCCACTCCTTTGAAAAGCGTTGCACCCTCTGCAGTAAATTCCAGGTAACAGTCAAGTTTCTCCCTGTTATGTGTGAGGTGAAACTGGATTACACCTTCATGCTTTTCTACCTTATCTCTGTATGCCCTGTCTATGTATTCCGCAAGGTTCTCCATTACCTGATAGGGTGTTGGATACTCCTTCATGGTCTCCCTCCATGGGTGAACTTTCAAGAAATTTTTCTATTGCAAAGCATATCAGATATTTCTTTTTATGTCAAGTAATCTGGCAGGTCTGATGGTAGATTTGGAGAACAGTCCCGTCTATGTCCGGGAATTCAGGAACTCAGCCAGCTTCTTGTCCACCCTGCGGATATGAGCCTGTAACCACTGGACAATCATGTTGTTGATTCCAATGACAAGGGAGACGGTTGACCCTTCTCTATCAAGCTCTTCACGGATGTTTTTGAGATTCTTCATGAATGTTTCGTGTTGCGCCCTGTGGCTGAGGTAACCGGGGTAGTTGTACTTCTCCATGTAGGCCTCTTCAGTGGAAAAATGGGTTACCACGTAATCAGAAAGAAAACCTATGGTATCCTCCACAACATCTCTGCCCTTTCCAAGCTTACAGGCCATATGGAACTCATTGATCCTTCTGAACAGCTCTTTGTGCTGGCTGTCAATCTCATCAAAACCGGTTGCAAGGTCTTCGGTCCATTGAATCATCTTACCCTCCTTGGGTTAAAACAGTTATTGCACGGCTATAGTTATATTATCGGCTATTGAGCCGGAAAACTTGAAAAGAAATATCCGGGTCTGATAACATATGAACAATGTACAGGGTCATGATTCACCTTATTATACCGGCAATCCTTGTCTCTTTTCTTGCCACCTCTGTCAGTGCCCTCTGTGTGAACGCCTCGGTTGCGAATCTGAGGAACGGTCCGGGCACCAAATACAAGAAGACCTGGGAGGTTTTCAAGTACATGCCCCTGAAGAAGATCGGAAAGAAGGGGAAGTGGTACAGGGTCAGGGATGTGGATGGTGATATCCACTGGATACACAAGGACCTGGTTACAACCAAGTTCAAGTGTGCAGTGGTGAAGGCAGACACAGCCAATATCCGGACCGGACCCGGGAAGCGATACAAGAAGACCGAGTTGAGTCCTGCAATCAGGTACGACACCTTCAAGGTGCTGAAGTTCAAGGGGAAATGGGTCAGGGTTGTGGATGAGTTCGGGGACAAAGGCTGGATTTTCAGAAAACTCCTCTGGATTCAATAAGGCCCTGTTATGAGAGGATACCCTGCCAACTTAAAAATACTATTGATAACCCTCATATTGCTGAGCATCTTCCTGCCAGGATGTACCAGGAGGGAAGAATCAGGCAAAACCACCATTCATTTTGTAACCTGGAAGCCAAATGTTCCGGGTGTTTGGGATGAGATTATCAGCACCTTTGAGAGGGAACATCCCGGCATAAAGATCGTCAGAGAGATAGGGCCTCATTCATCCACTGCATTCCATGATATGCTCACACAGAAGCTCAAGAACAGAAGCAGGGATGTTGATGTCTTCCTCATGGATGTGATCTGGCCTCCAGAATTCGCATCAGCAGGATGGGCGCTCAGGCTTGATGAACTCTTCCCGGAAAGCGAAAGGAAGAAGTTTCTTGAGAGCACAATACTTGCAAATACATACAAGGGGCATATTTACGGGCTACCCCTGTTTATAGATAGCGGGCTGTTATACTACAGGAAGGATTTATTGTATAAATACGGCTACTCTCCCCCTGAGACATGGCCTGAGCTTGTTGAGATCGCTGAAGATATAATGAAAAAGGAAAAGGCCGCTGGAAATATTATTTACGGGTACTCCGGGCAGTTCAAACAGTATGAGGGGCTGGTCTGTGATATGATGGAGTTCATCCTGAGCAACGGAGGCTACATCCTTGACCAGAAGACAGGCAAGATCGGGCTGACAGAGGAGAAGACGCTTGAGGCTATAGCCTTTGTAAGGGATAAGATCATAGGACGTATTGCCCCAAGGGGTGTGCTTACCTACCAGGAGCCTGAGTCACTGGCGCTATTTATGCAGGGCAAGGCTATCTTTCACAGGAACTGGCCCTACGCATGGAAGCTCTCCAATGACCCCGAGAAATCAAGGATAGCAAAAAAGGTTGGCATCGCAAGACTTCCCCACTTCCCTGGTGGCAGGAGCTACTCAACCCTTGGAGGCTGGCAGGTCGGTATCAGTGCATACACTGAAAAAAGGGATGCAGCCTGGACCTTTGCCAGCTACCTCGCGAGTGAGCGGGTACAGAAGCTGATCGCAATCAAGGCAGGCAAGGCACCTACAAGAAAGGCCCTTTACAAAGACCCCGAGGTCATAACAGTAAACCCGCAGTTTGAGTCAATGATAGATGTCTTTCTCACATCCTACCCGAGGCCGAGGTCTCCCCTTTATCCAGCAATCTCAAATGTTCTTCAGAGGTTCTTCAGCAGGGTCATCTCCAGCACTGATACACCCCTTGAAAGATACGCCCTTGAGGCCCGGAAAGAAATTGAAAGAGTGCTGTCACTTCAGTTAGAATTAGAGAAATCCAAATAATTCCAGGAGGAAGGAATGGTAAACTTCTTTGAGAAAGACCCCTATGCACCTATACAGTATGTCTATGAGGTTGACAGGATCCTTTACAAAGGAAAGAGCCAGTACCAGGAGATCCTTGTCTTTGAGAATGAGTATTTCGGCAAAATCCTCGTGCTTGATGGCGTGGTGCAACTTACAGAACGGGACGAGTTCTTCTATCACGAGATGCTTGTACAGGTGCTGATGCATGCACATCCAGAGCCCAGAAAGGTAGTGGTTATAGGTGGTGGTGACGGTGGAGCAGTCAGGGAAGTCCTGAAACACGAGATCGTTGAAAGGGTGGACTTTGTGGAGATTGACAGGGAGGTCATAAATATATCCAGGCGGTTTTTCCCCACTGTTTCCTCGGCAATAGACAACGAGAAGGTACATATCCAGAATATGGACGGTGCCGAGTTCATAAAATCCCATAGGGATGAGTTTGATGTGGTGATAGTGGATTCAACGGATATCATAGGTTTTGCCAAGAGTCTCTTCACAGTGGAGTTCTTCAAGTCAGCCAGGGAGGCACTGAAGGAGGATGGGATGTTTGTCACCCTCTCGGAGTCCCTGCACTTCCACAAGGAGATGGTTGTTAATGTACAGGAGACGATGAGGCTTGTGTTCCCTGTAGTTGATCTCTACACAGCCCCTATCGCCACCTATGCAGGGAACTGGTGGACCTTCTCTGCTGGATCAAACAGACTGTCCCTTCGTGAGATAAGAAGGCCCTGCATCGGGGACACAAAATACTACTCAGAAGAGATCCACAGGCATGCCTTCCTGCCTGATGGGCTTTACAGTGCCTTAATGAATAAAACACTGAAGTGGTGAGTCTTATATCTTCAAAATAATATCAGATAGTCTCCTCTTTGGAACATGATGTACCCCCTTTTCATCTCGCCAGTATTTTATGTCACCCCCTGGTCCTATCTCTTCAATCACCACCTCCTCCCTTGGCTTGCCTATTGCTATGACAAGGAGTATCTCGTAACGCTCGGGCAGAGACAGTATCTCTCTGAGCCTCTTTCTGTCAATTGAACCGATTATGCATCCTCCAAGGCCCACTGCACGTGCTCCAAGAAGTATACTCTGTGCAGCTATGCCGTGGTCACAATGAAAGGTGTGGCTTATGCTTCTGTCACCTGTGATTATTATATATGCAGAGGGTCTCTCCCCCTCTTCAGGACCTGGCCAGTCCTTCAGGTAGGCTGCCCAGGAAAGACAGGAGAATATCTGTTCGTTCCTCTCGGGGTTATTGGAAAGGATGTACCTGAGGGGTTGAAGGTTACCAGCAGAGGGTGAAAGCCTTGCAAGGTCAACAAGCTCCTCAAGGGTCTCCATGCTGATGTGGTAGGCCTCATAGAAACGTCTGACGCTGCGGTTACGGATGATCAGATCCCTTATTGTTTTCCTCATCTCTACCCCCTTCTGTTATATATAGTGGTCATCCTCAGCAGTCTTTCCCTTATACTGTCTGATACAAGCTCCTTCCTGAGCCTCCACTTCCAGTTGCCCCTTCTGGTTGACGGCCGGTTCATGCGGGCGGACTCATCAAGCCCCAGTATATCCTGCATGGGGAAGATAGCCATCCTTGCAACTGACATCATGGCAAGCCTTATCAGTTCCCAGTGAACATCCTCCTCTGTAACCACCCTGCCTATGTATTCAAAGAGCCTCTGCCTATCCTCCCGTGAGGTCTCGTTCCTGAACCAGCCTACCGTTGTATTATTGTCATGGGTACCTGTATAGACAATGTAGTTCTCCCCGTAGTTGTGTGGCAGATAGGGATGTGCCGGATTGTCCTCTCCAAATGCGAAGAGAAGTATCTTCATCCCGGGAAAGCCAAAGTGCTCCATTACCTCCACCACATCGGGGGTGATCACCCCGAGATCCTCTGCGATTATTGGAAGATCACCAAAGTGGTTCAGGAGGCTTGAGAAGAAATCCCTTGCAGGCGCCTTCACCCAATGCCCCTTTATTGCGGTCTTCTCTCCTGCCCTGACCTGCCAGTAGGCAACAAAACCCCGGAAGTGGTCAACCCTGAAGAGGTCAAAGAGTTCAAGGTTGTGTCCTATCCTCTCTATCCACCACCTGTAGCCGGTCTCTTTCAGATAGTCCCAGTTGTAAAGGGGGTTGCCCCAGAGCTGTCCTGTAGAGCTGAAATAATCAGGTGGCACACCCGCAACAAAGAGGGGCCTTCTATCACCGTTTAGCTGGAACACCTCTGGATGAGACCAGACATCAACACTGTCGTAATGGACGTAAATAGGGATATCCCCCATCAACCTTATGCCTCTTTCATTACAGTATCTCCTCAATGCAGTCCATTGCCTGTAGAAGAGATACTGGAAAAAGCACTCCATCTGTATCTTCTCTTTCAGAACCCTCCTGTATCTCTGAAGGGCCCCGGGATGTCTCTTTTTCAGGTCATCTGGCCACTCATTCCATACCCTGCCTTCAAAATGCTCCTTTAATGCTACAAATAGTGCGTAATCATCAAGCCAGTAGGCATTCCTTTCCTTGAATGCCTGAAACTCCTCATCATCTCCCAGTCTGTCCCTGACCCTGTAATATGCCCTCATCAGGAGTTTCACCTTGTATTCAGAGACTTTATCATAGCTGACCTCATTGTCAGAGAATGCAGGCATATCCCTGGTATCATCCTCCCTTAGATATCCCTCACTTAAGAGGATGTCAGGGCTTATCAGGAGCGGGTTGCCAGCAAAGGCGGATATACTGTTATAAGGTGAGTTGCCATGGACCGTAAGCGTGGGGTTCAGGGGAAGTATCTGCCAGAGGGACTGGCCTGTTGCCTGGAGTAGGTCGGCAAACCAGTAGGCACCTTCTCCAAAGTCGCCTATGCCGTATCTTGAAGGCAGGGATGTAATGTGCAACAGGATGCCGCTCTGTCTCTTTTTCATCTGCCCATGTCCTCCAGGTGTATTTCCTCTTCACCTCTGCATTTCATCGCAAACCCGGCCAGTCTCACTCGCCCCAGACCCAGCCCTCATCACCTTCACCGTCTATCTGTCTTTCCACGGAAGGCCTGAGATCAATATTTACGATGATCCTGTCCTCTTTCTTCTGATAATCAACCATTAAGACATCCATTACACCATAGCGAAGTGGATCAAAGAGGGGCCTGATCTCATAGCCCAAGGTATTGCCGTGGGTATCAATAATACTTCTCAGTTCATATCCCAGGGAAGAAGGCAGGCCCTTTACAAAGGACTCACCATACTGAAGTGCATCTTCCAGTGACATGGCTGACTTTTCAGTATAGTCAAACTCAGGGGCATAGGGCTCAATAACGAATCCATCACCCTCCAGATCCAGTATGGCAAGAGTCTGCAGGTCGGCAAGATAATTGCCACCGTAAAGAATGAGCCTGTATGTACCGGTCCTGTCCTGTTGCGCTTTGTTGATTACAATGCTTTTCACCTCACCCCCGTAAACGGAGGGGCTGAAAAAGAGGATCAAGCCCAGAGATATTATCAACATTATATATCTCATACCCTATTTTAACATTACCACCAATCATGGTGTGCAGGATATTTTCACAGGGTCTGTCAGACAGTGCTTCAAGGCACTTATACAGTGGCATGCCTGACAAACACCTGAATCCTTTCAAGGAGAGATTCTGCAGAGAAGAAAAGGGGACAATCCGGATAGACCCTTTAAAGATCCTTTCTGAGCACAACACGGTTGTAGAACTCGCATTTTTTACAGTCACCGATCTTCTGGGCAATTGCACCCTGCACCCTTCCCTCACAATAGGTTCCTGCTATCACCCAGCATATCCTTCCGTAATTTGGATAGGATGGACATCTCCTCTCAATCGCACCTTCCGTCTTTTCCACACCACACTTCATATACTCCCAGCACTGTGTCTTGAATGTTTCCTCTGCCGGGACATAGGGAAAGTATAGGCTGAAGGAAGTCCCTGTTCCTTTAATACTGCACACCTTAATCCTCCCCCTGTGCTCATCCATGATCTTTTTGCATATTGACAGACCCAGGCCGGTGCCATGACCGATCTCCTTTGTTGTGAAAAAGGGTTCAAAGACACGGTCTATCTTCTCTTCCGGGATCCCGTGGCCTGTATCAACTATATCAACTACGACAAAACTTACATTATGCTCTGTGTCTGTTCTCGTGCTGATAGTGAGGGTACCGCCCTCGGGCATCGCATCAATTGCATTTGTGATCAGATTGTTAAACACCTGGATCACCTGATCCCTGTCAACCAGGATCTCCGGAAGCTCATCCGCCAGCTCCTCCTCAAGCACAATTGACCGTTCCTTCATCATATCCTGGAAGTACTTTACTGAATCCCTTACCACATTGTTTATATTGGTGTAACGAAGGTGGTAACGGGCCTCCCTTGAAAAATTAAGCACATCCTTGAGTATCCTCTCAAGGCGGCCCACCTCCTCCACAATTATCTCCGCATAATCCATCTCCTTGGTCCCGCTGGAAAGACGTTTCTTCAACCTCTTTGCAAAGCCACCTATAGCGGACAGGGGGTTCCTTATCTCATGGGCAACGTCTGCCGTCATCTTGCCAAGGGCTGAGAGCTTTTCAGACTGGATCAGCTTGTTCTGGAGCTTCTTGGCCTCCTCCATTGAACGGAGGAGTTCCCTGTTGAGCGTCTCAATCCTTTCCTTGTCGTATCTCAATCGGTCAGAGAGTATGCCCACGGGAATTGCAAGGAGATAGAGAAAGGAGATACGCAGCGACAGCTCTGTCCAGTGTATGCTCTCAAAGGAGGCCCTGCCAGCAAGGGCATAGACAATCGTTGAGAGTGTGGCCACAAATATGCCGAACTTGTATCCAAAATAAAAGGAATGCAGCACTGTAAGGAGGTAAAACCCCACAAAATAACTACTATTGAACCCTCCTGTATTCGTAATAAGGAGATATAGAAAGGAGAGATCCAGGAACAAGGAAAAAACATAGATGACCTGCTTCTTTTTGAACAACCAGAAGAGAAGTGCATAGAGAAAGAGGCAGTAGATGATAAAGTAGACCAGGATATAACTGAATCTTTCCGCAACAGAAGAAGGTATATCAGCAAAGATAAGCCAGCCGTATCCACCGATAAGAGCGATTATCCTCAGGACAAGGAATCCTGCATCTGCCAGCTCAAAGTCTGACCTGACGATCCTGTACTTTTCTTTAAGTAATCCAGTTATATCTTTCAAATCTCCCATCAGGAACAAACTCTATAAAATAAATAATACCGCTTTTATAACTCCCTCTCCACCCTTCTATGCACAAGGTAAAGCACCAGTATCCCCATTACACCGGATATAACAGAGGCAAGGAGGATGCCCATCTTTGCCTGGTCCATAAGGTTGGCATCAGAGAAGGAAAGGGCTGAAATAAAAAGTGACATGGTAAACCCGATACCTCCAAGCATTCCAGCACCAAGGATATGAGCCCATTTCACCCTGTAGGGCAGGACAGAGAGACCTGTTTTTACCGAGAGGAGGGTAAAGAGGGTAATACCAAGGGGTTTTCCTATCACAAGCCCAAGGATCACGCCAAGTGTCACGGGCGAGGTGATCAGATTATGAACTGCTATCCCCTTCAGGGAAAGCCCCGCATTGGCAAGGGCAAAGAGGGGTATAACGAGATAGGCCACCCAGGGATGCAGAACATGCTCTAACCTCTGCAGGGGTGTCTCCACATGGTGGCATGCCACCTCAATGGATTGCACAGCGCTGAGATGTTCCTGGTTAAGGAGTATGGACTCACCACATCCCTCGGGAGGACACCTGAACTTTCCAAGATAGTAACCAACCTCCTCAAGAAACCTGTCCGTATTGTACCTTCCACTTGCTGGTATGAACATGGCGATGATAATACCCGCAACCGTGGAATGCAGACCTGACCCCAGAAAGGCAAACCACAGCAATATGGCCATGAGGACATAAAAGAGGGTATTTCTTATCCAGAAATAGCTTGCTACCGCGATAATAGCAACAATCACAATGCTTATAAACAGATAGGAGACAACAATCCCCTTTGTATAAAAAAGTGCTATCACAAGCACAGCACCTAAGTCATCTGCAATCGCAAAGGCAGAGAGAAAGACCCTGAGCCCGGCAGGCACCCTGTTACCAAGCACATACAGCACACCAAGGGCAAATGCAATGTCCGTAGCCATGGGTATGGCCCAGCCAGCCATGGTCTCACTACCATAGTTGAATATGAAGTAAAAAGCCGCTGGAACGATCATGCCCCCCAGGGCAGCCCCAACAGGCAGGAATGCCTTCTTTATAGAGGACAACTCCCCCACAAGCACCTCTCTTTTGATCTCAAGACCCACGACAAAAAAGAACACGGCCATGAGGCCCTCGTTAATCCACTCCCTCAGGCTAAGGCTGATGCTCAGGCTACCAAGACTTACAGTAAGTGGGGTCTCCCAGAAGTGATGATATGTATCACCAGCCGGTGAGTTCGCCCAGACAAGGGCAACAGCTGTTGCAAGCATGAGCACAATACTGCTTGATGCCTCTTTCTTGAAGAACTGATGAAAGGGGCGTATCAGATGTGGCGTTATCTCCCTTCTTTGCAGTAACCTTTTTATGAATCCGATCATCAGAAACCCTGGCAATTTATGTTCCTTTTCATTAGATTAATTATAACATCATTTATTCAACCAGGAAACGCCGAGAAAGGAATCAAGGGGGTTCATTTGCAACGGTATCCCCATATTAGACAACCTCCGTGTTATTATGGTAATATGTTTCTGCATCTGGGTCTGTTATGAACTTAAAAATAGCTTGGATGTTCAAAGGAGAGATAACAGGTCATGTTCAATATTCTCATGATCGGTGCAGGCGGCTTCCTTGGTGCAATATCAAGGTATCTTTTAAGCTCATGGGTTGGCC
>DROX01000212.1 GCA_011321725.1 Nitrospirota bacterium
ACATACACTGATTCACTTGCCACGGCAGTGTTTGTCAAGGGTCTGCCCGAGGGGCAGAGACTTGCAGAAGAGATGGGATATTATGTGGTGGCAGTGGACAGGGTCGGGAATATACATATAAGTGATGGCATCAAAAAGAGGGTGTCATTGATTCTGGACAGGATAGATGTTGGCAGTGAGCAGTAAGCGGTAAGCAGTAAGCAGTAAACAGTAAACAGTGACGATCAGGAGGTAAATAAGATAAGGATAAGGGAGATTTTTAAAACCACCACTGTATTTGACTGGTTGCTTCTTTTGTGCCTCCTTTTTATCTCACTCACGGGGTTTGTGGTTGTACAGAGGCTTATGCCATCGGGCACAACAGTGACCATTGAGGCTGAAGGCAGGGTTGCCTACAGGCTCTCGCTCCTTGAGAACAGGAGGGTGAGGGTAAAGGGCCCCTTGGGCTATACAACCGTTGAGATAAAGGATCAGAAGGTGAGGGTGGTGGATTCTCCATGCCCAAAGAAGTATTGCGTATTGCAGGGATGGAAGGACAGGGGGGCTATTGTCTGTCTTCCAAACAGGGTGGTTGTAACCATAGGTGGAAAGGACAACCCACAGATTGATGCAATCACAGGATAGGTTAAGGATAGCCCTGCTTGCTGCGTATGCCATCGGGCTTCATGCCATAGAGCGGCTTATCCCCTCACCCGTTCCGTGGCTCAGGTTCGGTCTTGCCAATATAATTACCCTTACGGCAATTATCCTTTATGGTTTCAGGACAGGGTTGATGATAACCCTTATAAGGGTCTTTCTTGGCTCACTCTTCCTTGGTACATTTCTGGGACCTGGTTTTGTGATGAGCCTTGGAGGCGGAACAGTAAGCACAATAGCCATGGCTGGTACTTACAGGATCTTCAGGAAGGCATTCAGCCCCTTTGGTCTCAGTCTGGTCGGGGCCTTTTTCCATAACCTCACACAGCTGTCCCTTGCCTATCTGCTCTTCGTCAGGAGATATGAGGTTATACTTTACATTTCACCGGTGATACTCTTTATTGGTATAATAACAGGAGGGCTAAATGGGCTTATCTGCTCCATAATTGTCAAAAAGATCAGGAGCTGAAGGATGAAAATAAGATGTCCTATATGTAAGAGCATTACCACCTGGGAGGAAAACCCCTGGAGGCCCTTCTGTTCAGAGAGATGCCGGTTGATTGACCTTGGTGCGTGGGCATCCGGCGAGTACAGGATTCCCGGAGAGGAGATAAATAAAGGGGAAATATCAGATGGACATATTCAGGAAGATAGCAGAGAGGAAGATTCAGGAGGCCATTGAGGAGGGGCTATTTGATGACCTTCCTAACAAGGGTAAACCCCTGAATATAGATGACGACTCCTGGCTTCCCGAGGATCTCAGGATTGCCTACAGAGTACTGAAGAATGCAAACTGCCTTCCACCTGAGCTTGAACTGAGAAAGGAGATCATCTCCCTCAAAGAACTGATTGACACCCTTGATGATGACAAGGAGAGACTGAGAAGAATAAGACAACTCAATTTTAAGATACTGAAGCTGAATATGATAAGAAAGAAACCCTTCTATCTTGATGATTTCCCCGAGTATGAAGAAAAGATCCTGGACAGGTTTATTGAGAGACCTGGTCAGGAATGAAGCTGTTTGTAAAGGACCATATACTCGGCTTCAAGGTCTTTCAGCTGTTTTCGGAGATCTTCAACCTCCCTGTCTCTTTCTTTTAGCATATCCCTCAAGGCTTCCGTCTCTTCTGTATTACCGTTCATGGTGGTGTCCTCTATGATCTCCATAAACTGGTTATGCATTTTTTCAAACTCCTCCTCATAGGCCTTCAGTTTTTTGAAGAGCCTGTCGTTCTCCTTCTCAAGTGTTTCAACGCAGAGGACCAGCTCCCTGTTGGTCTGCTCAAGTGATCTGACGATTGAATCTATCTCTTCCCCGGATGCACCATTGTCCTTTATAGTTGTCATGTTCTCCAGGAGTTCTGTATTCATATCCTTCAGTTGAGAGAACTTGTTTTTTAATTGTTCTGTTATCTCCTGTGTGGCCAGTATCTCGGCGAAGCTCCGACGCTGCTTCTTGAATATCTCTTCCACTCTTATCCTGAGATCCTGTTCAGGGCCTGATTCATCCGGTGTGTCAGGTACCGGCTTCATCTCTGTTTTATCTGTTTGCTTCTTTTCAGAAGGGTTCTCTGTGAGTTTTTCAATTGCAGATGTAAAAGTGCCGAATATGCTTTTGAGATCAGAACCCTTTTTTACATCTTCAGCGATCCTCTGGAGGATTACAAGTTTCATTTCAAGGAGTTTACCGTCTCCTCCCTGTCCATTGATGTCAGCGAGTTCGTTGCTGGTTCTGGTTATTTCATCATCCAGCATCATGGAGAGTTCATTGATCGCTGTCAGAACATATGATGCATCTTTCAGGTTACCCTGTCTCTTCAGTCTGTAAAGGAGGTACAGCACTGCACCGCCAAGCAGTGCCAGGGCCTCAAGAATGAACAGAAACACTAATGGATCAATCCTCATCCTTCCGCCTCTTTATCAGAGACTTGGACCTTGAGAGAAGGCCCTTTAAATATTGAGGGGTCCTATCCCTTTTCCTTATTGCTATGACGATCAGGACCGTTAAACCCGCTACTATGTTGATAATAAAGAAGTTGAGTATCACCCCTCTCCATGAGTATCCATCTCCTTCTTTCTTATCCCTGATCTCAGGGGTGCTTGATCCATCAATGGTTTCTATCTCTATATCCTTTTGCTTTGAAAATCCCCTGTCACCCTCTATCACAGAGAATATCTTTTCCACCTTTCTCTCAAAGGTCTTACCCCTTGCAACCACCCTGAGGAGAAACTCCCCTGTCTGGTCAAGGCTGACAGTGTCTGTATACACCCCATCATTCTTTAACCGGTCCGGCGGTATCCCGTCATCCTTGAGTACCATCTTCTTTATAAGCCGGTCTCTGGTATTCAGACTGGCAGAGAAATCTATATTTCTTAGAAGGATGGGGATGTTGTCAAGCCTTTTCCCCTTCTCTTCAAGCCATGTCTCAACCACGATTTTATCTCTCGTGGAATAGAGGTTCTTGACAGCTTTCGTCCTGAGTTTCAGATCGGTGAGGATGAATATCTGGTTACCCTCGCTTGCACTGAAGTGTATCTTCCATCTTCCAGCCTGGGGGCTTTCCATCCCGATCATCTCAAAGGCCAGGGTGCTGTACCATCGCATATATGGAGGATGTTTTCTGGAGGTGTAACGGTTACCTCCGGGGTCCTCCAGCACCACACCTCTGTTAGGGTCAGCCTTTGTGACGATAATATTGATGTCCTCTATGGAATTGTCCACAAGGAATCCTTTGTTGTTGATGGGCAACGAGTCCGGATGCTGTATCTCATTAAAAATCCTTGTGAATGCCTGATGTATCTCTCTGGCATTTTTCACCATGAAGGAGAGTGCGTCTGTTTTAACGGCAATCTCCTTCAGGAGCTTCCTGTCCGATAGTTCGGAGAAGGCGACTGTGTAGATGGGAATATTCCTGGTTTTTGCCAAGGGCAGGAGGTTCTTTCTTATCAAAGAGGTTTTTTCCCTGTCTCTGTCAGGGTTGCCTGTATCCATCCTGCCATCACTGAGCAGTACCACTACTGTCCTGCCCCTTTGCTGTCCTGTCAGTTCAAGGACATCCTTCAGTGCTGTATATATGTCTGTATAGAGTCCATTGGAGCTGATACCCCTTAACCTCTTTAAAAGGAGCCTTCTCTCTTTAACGGGGTCTTTCTCAAGGGAGACAATATCCACCCTGGAATGGAAGGATAGGATGGAGAGAGAAAACCTCCTGTCCAGTAACCTCACGAAGAGTTCACCTGCATCAAGCCTGAGATTCAGGGGATCTGTCTTTTTCATACTGCCCGATGCATCAAGCAGCAGGATCACATGGGTGGTTTTGCCATCCAATGGCCAGCCTGATGAGGCCACTATCAGGATGGCAAGAAGGGAAAGGAACATTAACTTGACTGCCCTCAAAAGCGCCTCCTCTTCTGACAAGGTAATCCCTTATCTTATCGTCTAAATATGATGAGAACTTAAATTTCCACATGATTCTTTTTGGATTTTCTGAACATTACAAAGGCAATGCCTCTGTGCCTCTTTTCTACATGACCTTTATATCGGCATTTCTGGATGCCCCACTTCACTAAAGATCCTTTTAGATGTTATTATCTATCAGTAGTAAAAAAATAATTTTACTTTATCTATAACAAGGCAGGGTGCCGAAGAAAAATAAGCACCACACCTTATTCACAGTGAGCAGTAAGCAGTGAGCAGTAATAAAGGCCCTCCGAAAAATCGCAGATTTTTCGGAGTATAAAGAGGTGGTTCATCATGGCATTGTCTAAAAGGGTTAAAGGGGTTAAGGGTTGCAGGGTTCAAGGGAAAGGGATAGAGATTAAAAGTTTTTATTTATTACTTGAACCCTCGACCCCTTGAATCCTATTTTACTGATACTATTGCTACATGGCATTCTTCACCACCTCTGGGCCTATAGGGTTTGTTTCTTTACTTGATTTAGTGTATAACAATAAAAATGAGGTTACTTTATTGTTTAATCCTGTGGTTGGCTTATTTTTATGAGGTGCCCTGCCTTGACAGGGATTTGTTTTGAACAGATACGTTTTCAGATGAAAGTCAATTATGACAGGATACAGGAGGCTATGGAGGATGTAAAAAGGGACATCCATGATTACTATCTTGACCTTTCAACGGGAGAGATTATCACTGTACCTGTAGCAGAGATTAATCGTATCCTAAATGTACTGTACATGGAGGATGATGATGACCCTGACAGTGCAGAGGTACTCTTTGATAGTGCCATAAACATGGAGTTTCAGCCAACGGAGAAGGACGAGGCTGCCATAGATCTGATGCTCAGGGTGATTGAAGAGGGGGAGCGATACATAAGGATACCGGAGAGGCCCTCATCACATGCCTACAGGGTGATGAAGAGCTTTGCACTCACGGTTTATGATACCTCCCTCAGGGAGGCTCTCCTGAGGGCCCTTGATGGCCCTGGTGCATTCAGGAGATTCAAGGATCTCCTGAAAAGGGATAAGAAACAGAGGAAGAGATGGCATAGCTACAATGCCCATGAGATGAGGAGATTCATTGAGGGATGGCTTCGGCAGAGAGGCATTGACCCTTAAGGTTTCCTGACTTGATTTTCTGGGGTTTCTTCTGCTATTCTTAAATGGACAGCGAGCGTATCCCCCGTGGTCTCTACCACGGGGTAAAGCGAGAAAAATAATTACCTTGCATTAGATTCCCCGCGGGGAAGATCAATGCTGAAATCTTCAACACAGTGATTATTTACAGGGAGGATATATGGCGAGAAAGAACCTTTCAGCCTTGAAAAGGGTAA
>DROX01000213.1 GCA_011321725.1 Nitrospirota bacterium
ACAATGTATGCACTCAGTGCTGTGGACACAGAAAAGCTTGCAAGGTTTGCCCTCTCAATGAAGGAGGCCTTCAGGGCACCTGTGACGGATAGCTCCAGGGTCTTTATCCCCGAACTCGCGGGGCAGGACCCGATGGGCTACATAGAGAGTGAGTTAAGGGCAGCTATCGGGAACCTGAAAGGCATGGCTGCCGTAAGGAGAGACAGGCGTGGTGTGATCATCTCCTTGGGTACAGGTGCCCTCTTTGAGCCTGGAAGTGCCTCTGTCAAAGAGGATGCCCTGAAGGAGCTTTCAGAGATAGCCCTTGTTCTTAAAAACATCAGTAATAGGATAATCATTGAAGGGCACACGGACAGCCTTCCTCCGGCAAATACCGGGTTCAGGTCAAACTGGGAGCTCTCTGCCCTCAGGGCGATCTCTGTACTGAGGGTATTCACTGAAAGATTCAACATCCCGCCTGACAGATTTGTGGTTGCAGGTTATGCACAATACAGGCCCTTGAGGGAAAATAGCACCCCCGAGGGCAGGGCGATGAACAGGAGGGTTGACCTGGTTATACTGAAGGAGGGTGAGTTTGTCCAGTGAGTATTGCCGTTGCCTTGTGAAAGATGTATGGAAGTAGTATAATTAAAAGAGAAAATGGGCAAGATTCTCTTGATAGAAGACGACCTCCATCATGCTGAACTTATAACCAGGGCCTTCCACAAATTTGATCCAACCGTTGAAGTTCTCCACAAAGAGGGTACAAACAGGACCCTGGACATAATTGACAGGGAAGATGTGGAGCTTGTTGTTGTGGATTACATGCTTGAGGATACAGACGGGCTGACCTTCATCAAGAATCTCAGGAAGGCCGGAATTGATATTCCCGTTGTAATGATCACAGGACATGGAGATGATAAGACCGCAATTGAGGCCCTGGAGTCAGGGGCAAATGATTTCATTGTAAAGGATATAGGCTTTTACAATATACTGCCCCATGTTTACAAGCAGCTCATTGACAGATACAGGACAGAGAGGGAGATCAGGAGGGTTCAGAGGCTGATGCTCAGGTTCAATGAACAGCTGATGCTGATCAACAGTGTCATCAAGGAGATAAACCAGAACCTTGATACAGACTTCATCATAGAAAAGATGCTTGAGACCACTGTTGAGCTATCCGGGGCTGATGCTGCGGCATTCTGTCTTTACCAGGGCGGGGAGATAAACAGGCTCTCCCAGATGAACATATCCCTTGACGAGGAGGCCCTTGAGCGGTTCTGCAGTGTCTGCAAGGGATTGACATTCTACCCAACGGAGAACGAGCCAGAACTCATAAGGGATTCAAGGCTGAAGGGTTATATCTGCTACCCCATGAAGCTCATGGAGAAGTACAGGGCGGTTCTGCTCCTGTTCTTTTATCATGAGCTCAAGGTGGAGGATTTTGAGACCCGATCCCTTGAGATTTTCCTTGACTCGGTGACAAGCGCCATGAGGAACGGTGTCCTCTTTGAGATCATAAACAGGAGCCAGAGGCTGTGGCGAGCAACCTTTGATTCCATCTCCGAGATGATCCTTGCCGTGAATGAAGAGGGTTCCATTATCAGGTGTAACAGCGCCTTTGCAGAGGTGTGTAACAGGACACCCCGTGAACTCACGGGTGCGAATATCTTTGAGATCAACGAGCTGCCCGAGGGGATCAGGAATTGCATGCTTCCATATATACAGCAGAGAAAGGACACCTTCACCGAGGAGGTATCCTGTGAGAACAGGATATACCTTGTGACAGGCACACCTGTGACTGTAGAGGAAAACATCAGGGGGATGGTCTTTACCATCAAGGACATAACCGAATTCAGACGCCTGAAGGAACAGCTCTATCATACCGACAAGCTTGCCTCGCTGGGCCTGCTGGTGTCAGGTGTAGCCCATGAGCTTAATAACCCCATGACGGGTATACTTGGTTATACTGAACTGCTCAGGATGAACATCCAGGATGAGAAGGTCATACATGAGCTTGACAAGATATATAAGTCAGCGGAGAGATGTAAAAGGATCATTGAAAACCTCCTGACCTTTTCACGGCAGAGGCCACCTGAAAGGACCTATGTCCAGATAAACGACCTCATTGACAGTGCAGTAGAACTCAGGATATACTGGCTCAGGTCCAACAATATCCATGTTGTCAGGGAGTACGAGAATATCCCCATGGTACAGGTGGATCCCCAGCAGATCCAGCAGGTAATAATGAACCTCCTTGTAAACGCTGAGTATGCAATTGAACAGAGTGGTAAGGAGGAAAAGCTCATCAGGTTCAGGACAACCTACATCAGTGAGGATGAATCTGTACTTGTTGAGGTATACGACAATGGTATCGGAATCCCCGAAGAATACAGATCCAGGATATTTGATCCCTTCTTTACAACCAAACCCCTTGACAAAGGCACAGGCCTGGGGCTCTCCATCTCCCATGGCATCATAAAGGAGCACGGTGGTGAGATCTGGTGTGAAAGCACCATCGGAGAGGGTACAAGATTTTACATAAAACTTCCTGTGAAAAGACCCAACCAATGAGGAGAACAGGCACAGCCATAATGCCCCTTCATGGAGGCAGGGCACCTTCCTGGCTCTTTGAAAGGATGAAGAGGCTTGCATCATCAATAGTTGCTGTTGCCGTCTATGAGATCGGCACCAGAGCCCTACTGAGGAGGCTGTCAGATCCCTACTGGTTCCAGTGTCTTGGCTGTGTGCTGGGTTTTGACTGGCACAGCAGCGGCCTTACCACAACCGTGACAGGTGCGATAAAGGAAGGAATAAGCGGAATGGAGAAGGAGATAGGCCTCTTTGTGGCAGGGGGCAAGGGAAGACGATCAAGGAAGACACCCGATGAACTGAGAGACTATGGTGATAAACATGGTTTTGATGCGGACAGATACATCCTGTACAGCAGGCTATCAGCCAAGGTTGACAACACAGCGGTACAGGATGGCTACCAGCTGTACCATCACTGTTTTTTCCTTGACATGCAAGGGAACTGGGCAGTGATACAGCAGGGCATGTCAGAGTCTGATAAAAGGGCAAGACGATACCACTGGCTTGGTGAGGCTCTGGAGAGTTTTGTGGTTGACCCACATGCTGCTGTATGCTCGGACAGCAGAGGTAGCACCCTGAACCTTGTCCACCATGAGAGCCAGCCTGCACAGAAACTGATCGTTGAGCTCTCAAGAGAACATCCTGACAGGGTGTTCAATGACCTTAAGAGACTGTCCGAGAGTGACAGCCTCTTTGGCAACCTCAGGCTTCCTGACAGACACTACCAGAGGGTATCTGATATCAGGCCCGAGAGGTACAGATCCATACTGTTGAAGACCTATGAAGCCGGGGTCAAGGACTTCCAGTCACTCCTTACCGTGGAGGGGATGGGGCCGAAGACCCTGAGGGCCCTGGCCCTTGTGGCTGAGCTGATATACGGCACCCCTGCAAGCTATGAAGACCCTGCCAGATACAGCTATGCCCTGGGAGGCAAAGACGGTGTGCCCTATCCTGTTGACAGGATTACCTATGACAAGACCATTCATATCATGGAGCGGGCGATCAACAAGGCAAGGGTTGAAAGAAGCGAAAAGATTTCGGCACTGAAAAGACTCCATACAGTAGTGTCCAAAACAATTTCAGTTTTATAAACCAAGGCAGGGTGCCGAAGAAAAATAAGCACCACACCTTATTCACAGTGAGCAGTAAGCAGTAAGCAGTGAGCAGTAATAAAGGCCCTCCGAAAAATCGCAGATTTTTCGGAGTAGAGAGGTGGTTCATCATGGCATTCTTCACCACCTCTGGGCCTATAGGGTTTGTTTCTTTACTTGATTTAGTGTATAACGATAAAAAAGAGGTTACTTTATTGTTTAATCCTGTGGTTGGCTTATTTTTATGAGGTGCCCTGCCTTGACAGGGATTTGTTTTAGACAGATATAGCTCCATACCTTTTTAAACACGAACATTTACTCATGCTACCGACAGACCTCATAATGTAAAGATTAGAAAACCTGCTAATAAAAAGTTGACACCAGCCTATTTTTGCAATATAATTTAATCAGGAATACCTCAAGAAAGGGGGCATCTCTATGGGCAAGGTGGACTTGGAACAGAAGGAACTGGAGGTATTAAAGGAGATTCTCTGGTCGTACCTTGGTGACCTGAGGTTTGAGATAGCAGACACCGACAAAAAGGACTGGCGTGATTACCTGAAGGAGAAAGAGGAGATCATAAAACAGTTACTGACCAAGCTGGAGAAGGCCTCGTAATTTTAACGGTATCCGTTTTTTCGGTACCGTGCCAGAGAATACTCAGAGCCGATACAGCCTGTTACGGAGTGATAGTCCTTTAAGAAGAGGGATATCCCTGTCTCCTTTGTACTGTATAAGCACCTTGTGTGTCTCGCCCATGCCAAGGATGAGCCCCTTTATCTTGTGCACTTCTCTCATGAAGGCCGGGTTCTTTTCAATCTCCTCTGACATGATGCGGTCAATGCCAAGGGAGACCAGGAAGGTGCCCTGCTGTACAAACCCGATATTCCTAACTCCCATCTCCTCTGCAATGTCTTTGAGATAGGAGAAGTTTACATGGGCGGTGATGTCCTGCTCACCGGGTGCCTCATAGGGGTTGTCTGTAGCGGTATGTCCTTTATAGCAGAGGAGCGTCCCCTCCATGCGTTCCTCATCATAGTATTCATGGCTGGTCCAACCATAATCAATGATAATCAGAAATACCTCATTGAATGAGGAGAAGATCCTTTCAAGGAGTTCCCTTGAACCGTGGGATATCTCTGTTCTGTATCCTTCAATATGGGGAATGTTGTATTTGTTTATATATTCAATGATTTCAGGGCTGCTCAAGGGGCCAAGTTCTTCATGGAATTCCCCGCCCTCTACACCCACATAGACTTCATGAAATCGGTCCCCTTTATATTGAACAAGATGTACAGGCAGGGCATCAAATACCTCGTTGGCTATAACCACTGCCCTGTCCACCTCTGTCTCCTCAATGGATCTGTACCAGAGCAGGTAATCTTGAAACCTCCTGAGATACTCCCTCTGCTGACTCAGCAGTACAGGGTTCCTCTCTATCATTATATATTTGATGTCTCCAGGCCATCTTAGGTGTTCAAGGCCGTATTCAAGCACCCCCTCTGCAATGAATCCCCTGCCAGGGCCTATCTCAACAATACAGAACTCTTCGGGATTTCCAAGCACAGCCCTCATCTCGTCAATCTGAAGGGCAAGCATCCATCCGAATACCGGGCTGAGATGTCCCGAGGTATAGAAATCACCCTCCGGGCCGAAGGGGACCCGCTGACCTGTGTAATAGCCAAGCCCTGGCCAGTAAAGGGCCATATCCATGAATTCGGCAAAGGTTATTGGCCCCTTGCTCCTGATGATGTCCCTGATAATGCCGGTCAGCCTGTTTTCCTTACTCACAATCCACCTCTCATCTGTGGACCCCTTCTACCTCCTGGTATAATATCATAAAATACATCCTGGGTTTATGTCCCTCCCTTCAGGGGTTCACATTATAGCTTTGGATCTCTGATTAATCCTCAGGGATATGGCCAAAGGATGAATCCACCCATTAACTCTCCTGTTTGACATTTTTGCATCTCCGGGATCCTTCTTGACATCTGCAGGAGAAGGTGAAAGGTGAAGTCAAAGATGCTATAATATAAACATTATGAGGCCAAGACTATATCTCAGAGTAGGTGACAGGGTTGTGCACCTGAGGTACCATTACTGGGGTGAAGGGGTTGTGATTGAGGAAAGACACTCATCCCTTGAAGGTGGATTCTGTCTTGTGAAGGTCCTTTTTGAGGATGGAGAGGAAAGATCCTTCATAAATGACCTTGACCATGAATGCTGTTGTTACTACTCTGGTGTGAGGATCGTCTATTAGAAAGGGTCTTGAAAGGTCCTATCCCGGCAGGGCAATCCTCTTTGCCTTTTTGTACAGGCGTCCCTGGTATGTATCAAGCTCTTCAAATCTCTTCTCAATATCCCTTGTTATCTCATGTCTTGACCTGTTCCATCTTGGAGCGATGAGTATATCATCAGGCGCGGTAGCAAAGAGCCTCTGGAGGATGATTCCCTGGGAGAGCCTTTCTATGAAGCGTACAACAAAGTCAATGTATTCCTCGTACCGGAAGGTGTGAAAGGGGTTCATTTCATAGTATTTCTCCAGTACCGTGTCCTTGACCACCTGAAGCTGATGGATCTTCAGAAAATTGAGAGGAAGCACTGATACCTCATCAGCCATGGCAAGCATCTCCTCTTCTGTCTCAGTGGGGAAACCCACTATAATATGTGCTCCTATATGAATTCCTCTGTTAATGGTCATCTCAACTGCCCTGAGAAAGGTACTGTAGTCATGGCCCCTGTTAATAAATTTTAGGGTTTTGTCGTATATGGATTGAAGTCCGTATTCAACGAGCACAAAGTAATCCCTTGCAAGTCTCTGCAGGAGTGCAATCTTTTCCTCGTCAACACAGTCTGGTCTCGTACCTATTGCAAGCCCTACAACGGAGGGTTCGCTCAGTGCCTCGTTGTAGAGGGCCTCAAGTTCTTCAACAGACGCGTATGTATTCGTATAGGGCTGGAAGTAGACAATGAATTTACCTGCCCTGTATCGTCTTTTGAGGTAGGTTATGCCATTCCTGATCTGTTCCTTCAGTGGTGTTACAGACCTGCAGGAGGATGGACGGAAACTGTCGTTATTGCAGTATATGCAGCCACCATATCCAACAGTACCGTCCCTGTTGGGACAGGTAAACCCTGCGTCTACATTGACCTTGTATACCCTTTCCCCGTAGATCTCTTTCAGATAGGGACCGAATGAATTATATCTTCTCATCTTTTTGCCGATTCCTTGAACTTCAGCCTTTTATCCTTTCTATTATTCTAACAAATTCCACAGCCCTGGCGTATGGGTCGTCTGAGTCAAGGATTGCAGAGGCCACGGCTACTGCCGAAGCCCCCGCCTGGAATATGTCTTCAAGGTTTTCGGGTCTGATCCCGCCGATTGCCACTACAGGTATGTTAATGACCTGCCTAATTTCGGACAATCCTGATATCCCCTTTGGTACATGGGCATCCTCTTTAGTGGTGGTTGGGTAGATAGGGCCAAATCCGATATAATCCGCTCCACCTTTCTGTGCCTCCAGTGCCTCGGCCTTATTGTGCGTTGATATGCCGATGATCCGCGGGCCCATTATCTTTCTTGCCTCCTTCAGCGGCAGGTCCTCCTGACCAAGATGTACACCCTGGGCATCCACGGAAAGGGCTATATCAGCATGGTCATTTATGATAAGAATGGCTCTGTACTCCTCGGTGATCCTTCTCAGCTTCTCAGCCTGGTAGTAGATCTCTTTACGTGTCAGTTCTTTCTCTCTGTACTGAATCCATGCTATCCCTGCATCCAGAGCCATCCTTACTGTCTCTTCTACCATGTATTGCCTGAATCTGCTGTCTGTTATGAAACATATACCACCGTAGAGCATATACAGCTCCTTTTAATGATTACTCAACATGCATTTTATTATCACAAAAAAAGCCATGGGAAGACAATCACCGGACGTCCGAACAAGCCTGTCTTGACCTGCTTCCGGTGCTGTACTGTTAACCGATAAAGTAATGTGATTATGATTACAGAACCCCTCCTCACTTTAGTAGTAACATAGAATCAAGGTCACTTCAGACCACAGGTTCTTTGAAATGAAAAAAATACTACTAATTCTTTTTTAAGAAAAGAAGGGGTAGTGTTTCCGAAAGGGTAAACTCTGGGTAACCAGGGGGCACAAAGCCACGGGTCCCGAAGGAGAGGGACAGCCGGGCTGCCGAAGAAACAGTACTTATCCAGAGTTTACCGCTCTGGATAAGGAAGAGAGAGCTTCCGTAAGGTCTGTTTCCCTTGAGGAGACAGGCCTTTTTTGTTTTTAGGCAAACTTGTGTTTCATTCTGACGAAGGTCAGAATCTAACAGGGAATTATAAAGCAATGCAGATTTTATCTGTCAAAAGATCTCACGAAAAAGGCAAACCATCCGAAAGGGTGGGACGCAAAGCCACTGGCCTAAGTCCTGACCGGTTCAGGATATGGCAGCAGGGTTGCCGTGGTGATCGGTACCTCCCTGGTACTGATCCTCACACGGCATCAGTATCAGCAGGAGGTGCCAGATGGAAAAGAAAACCGAAGACAGGAGAGAGTTTTTAAATGCTTTCCTGATATACAGGGCATGTCAGATAATTCCGTTAACGATTCTGCTTATCGGACTGTCTATCACTGTCAGCTTTGCATACACTGTAACACTCAGCTGGGATGCCAATACAGAGTCTGATTTAGCAGGATACAAGGTCTATTACGGGACTTCATCGCGTAATTATACTGAGACTATAGACGTTGGCAACACAACCACCTACCAGATAACGGGTCTTTCAGAGGGGACCTATTACTTTGCTGTTACAGCCTACGACACCTCTGGAAATGAGAGTGATTATTCTGAGGAGGTATCAAAATCATTTATACAAGAGAATCAGCCTCCTTCAGTAAGCTTGACTGCAAACCCCTCTGTTGGTGTGGCCCCTCTAAGTGTTGATCTCTATGCCTCTGCAAATGACCCCGATGGAAGTATAACATCATTTGAATGGGATTTTGATAGTAATG
>DROX01000214.1 GCA_011321725.1 Nitrospirota bacterium
TACCATCCCCTCTGTGGAAGGAGTACCTGGAACGGACAAGAAGGAGGCAAAGACAAATGTTATCATCAAAGATGGTGAAACCTTTGTCATTGGTGGCATATACAAGAGTGTAAACAACAGTTCTGAGTCAGGTGTGCCCACCCTCAAGGATGTTCCATTTATCGGGTGGCTTTTTAAGAACCAGAAAAAAGAGGCACAGACGAACGAGCTACTTATATTCATTACTCCAAGAATTATCAAACATGAGAGTAATAATAGATAATCTACGGAGGAGGTGTTATGGGAGATTTTAAAAAAGGATGGCTTTTACTGGTAATCTTATTCCTTGCAGGTTCAATAGCCGGGTGCGGAGGGGCAGGACAACCTGGTAGCTCAGGGTCAAGTGATACTGGTATAAAGATCAGCGCAACCATTCAGGTAAATGATGCCGGTACATCAAATGCCGGCATGGTAGATGTATACCAGAATCCAGATTGTGATGGTGATCCCACAACATCAGATCCAGAGGACTTTTATGATGCCCTTGGCGATCTGTCAGTCACAACAACAAACCTGTCAAGCGGTACAGGTAACACCCTCTATATTACCGATTATTCGGTGGAGTTCATACCTCAATACTCCACTGATCACTATCCACCTGATCTGACACCACTGACATTCCAGAAGTCCATAACACTGCCTCCCGACTCCACTACTACTGATTCGGTAATCCTTGTGCCTGTGAATACTAAAAGCGAATATCTTAATTCACCTGCAGGTGGTACAGATCAGGGTTACTATTCCATCAAGGTAAAATTCAATGGGGAGAGCGAAGTGGGAGAGCCTTTTTCTTTTTCTGTCTATACAGAGGCACTCTTTACAAATTATGATAACTGTGGTTAATGTTCGTGCTTTATATGATTCAAGCATGGTTCAAGTCAGGCTTTCAGGGGCACACTGAATAATATCAGCCTTGATCTGCCAGTGCCCTATCCTGTTCCTGCCTGACAGTCTAACCCCTCTGTAATTTGAACTTCCATCAGGGAAGGATGCTCCTGTATAATATAAGGGTGATCCGCCACACCTTTACAGTTCTTGATGGAATTGGTGAAAAGACCGAGAAACGGCTCTGGCAGAGAGGGGTTGTTTCATGGGATGATTTCCTTGACAGTCCTTATATCCCCCTTTTTTCAACTCAAAGGGCGGTGTTCTACAGGGAACTGCTTACGGGGCTCCAATATGAACTTGCCAGGGGAAACTCAGGGGTATTCAAGGACCACCTGAGGGCCTCCGAGCACTGGAGGCTCTTTGATGAGTTCCGTAGAAGTGCCCTCTGTCTTGACATAGAGACCAATGGATATGCCCCTGGCAGGGGTGGTGAGGTCACTGTAGTTGGTCTTTATAACGGGGATAGCTACGAGGTATTGGTAAAGGGTGAAAATCTTGATGTTGAGTATCTGATGGAAAGGCTCTCTGCCTGCAAGATCCTGATAACCTTCTTTGGGGCATCCTTTGATATTCCCTATCTGAAGAAGTCTTTCCCCGGTCTGGAGATAAAGATCCCCCACTTTGACCTCTGCCATGCTGCAAAGCGTTTAAGGTTAAAGGGCGGGTTGAAAAGGATAGAGCAGTATTTCGGGATTGAAAGACCGGAGGCTGTGTGCGGCATGGATGGCTATGATGCCGTGATCCTCTGGAGGAGGTGGCTTAGGGGATCAAGCACTGCCCTTGATCTGCTGATAAAGTACAACAGGGAAGATACAGTTAACCTCTTCTATCTTGCCGAAAGACTCTACCATGATCTGAAGGCATCCACAGGGATATATGAGTACTGTAATGGGTCATGAACTGATTGAAGAGTATCTTGATTATCTCTCTGTACAGAGGGGCCGTACCAGCAATACACTCCTCTCCTATGAATATGATCTGCTGAGGTTCATGGGATTCTTGAAAAAGAGAAAAGGCCCTCTCACCGGTTTTGATAAAAATGACATCGTTGCTTTCATGACTGAGCTGAAGGAACAGGGATACTCGGTATCAACCATCTCAAGGATGCTCTCTTCAATAAGAGGGCTCTGCCGCTGGCTTGTACTGGAGGGGCTCAGGGAGGATGATCCAACGGAGAATCTCCAGAACCCAAGGGGATGGTTCAGACTTCCCAGGGCCATATCTGTTGAGGATATGAGGAAGCTCCTGGAGGCGATAAAGGGGAGCAGGTTCTCCGGAAGGGACCTTGTTATGGTTGAGCTGATGTATGCCTGTGGCCTCAGGGTGAGTGAACTGGTCAACCTTAAAGTGGATGATATAAATTTTGAGATCGGATTCCTCAGGGTCTATGGAAAGGGTGGAAAGGAGAGGGTGATCCCCATTAGCGAGCAGACCCTGAAGAGGATAAGAGACTACATGACAGACCTTCGTAAGAGCCTTCTAAAGAACAGGGAATCACCCTATCTGTTTGTCTCCAGCAGGGGGACAGCACTTACGAGGCAGCGATTCTGGCAGACACTCAGGGGATATGCAAGAAGTGCGGGCCTGAAGATCTCTCCCCATGTAATCAGGCATTCCTTTGCCACACACCTGCTTGAAGGTGGTGCTGATCTCAGGGCTGTGCAGAAGATGCTTGGACACTCTGATATATCCACCACTCAGATATACACAAGGATAACCTCTGACAGATTAAGAAAGGTGTACGAGAAATACCATCCCAGGGCATGAGCTAATATTAAAAATTCCATAATAAGCAGCATTGTCAAGAGATTCCATCTTAGTGAATAAAAAAGCATAAAAAAAGACCGATTCCGGAATTTATAGTTATAACGGGTTTTGCTATAATGACTTAGCCTCGCCTTTGGAGGGGTAAAGTCAATTAATCTGGGGGTACAAGATGAAGAAGTCTTCAAGAAAGGTCAGGGCAAGAGCTGCCACAACAAAGACCAGGAAGGGAACGAGCAAAAAGGCAGAGTGTGCCACGCCCCTTATGATTAAAAAGGAGTATCTCAAATCCCGGCCTGTATGCAAGGTTACCTTCAGTCTGCCTGGAGAGGCCACTGGAAACGCCAGTTCGGTCCATATTGTTGGTGACTTTAACAACTGGGATTCCATGTCCACTCCCATGAAGAGGCTTAAGAACGGGCTGTGGAAGGTGACCCTTGAATTAGAGCCTGGCAGGGAATACAGATACCGTTATCTGATAGACGGTGCCAGATGGGAAAATGACTGGTGCGCTGACAAGTATACACCAAACCCCTTCGGAGGGGATGATTCAGTGGTTGTACTTTAAGTATCTCTTACAAAAGAAATGATCAATGAGCTTATAAAGGCAAGCATGGCGCCGGCCATGAAGGCGTAGGGGTATCCAAAGGCCTGCCATATCCACCCAAAGAGCACGCTGGCAGGCAGGGCTGCCATGCCCACGATGCCATGGTATATCCCGAAGCCTCTTCCTCTCAGCCTTTTCCTGACAAGATGGGATAACCAGGCACGCTCAGCGGGCTCTGTAAAACCGAAATGTATACCATAGAGAAGGAATATGCTGATAAGGGAAACACCTTCCCTTGTAAAGGCAAACAGCAGGTAGATGATGCTGTAGTATAGCCAGCCGGTAATAATCATCGTCTTTCTGTTCAATCTGTCAGAGAGCATCCCAAGGAGATAGGTTGAACACATCTTCACTATATGGAATAATGACCAGAGAAATACAATTTGGTTGGTATTGATCCCGGCCTCGCTGAGCCTGAGCAGCAGGAAGGCATCCGAAGAGTTGCCAAGAGTGAAGACCGTTACAGCAGTGATAAAGAGAAAAAAATCTTTCCCGTAATGCACCCTGGGCTGGTATCTCCCCTCTCCATCCTCACCGGCTTGACGGGCTCTTTCTTTTATACCCATCTGCAATGTAATGACCACAATGATGCCTGGCACAATGGCAAGGAGGAATATGCTCCTGAGACCCAGGCCA
>DROX01000215.1 GCA_011321725.1 Nitrospirota bacterium
CCATAGTGGTAACAGAGGAGCCAAGGCTGGCCCCCTACATCTCTGAGATGAGGAGGAGGCTTGAGGATGCAGGCCTGCCGGAGGGGGGTGTGAATATAAAGGCCAAGACAAACGAGGCCATGGGTTTTATCGGCAGGGGGGAAGGTATAGCCGCAATGGCTGTATGCCTCCTGACCGAGACCTTGCCATGAGATAAGCTCTGCCCGGGGATGGCAGTATGCATTTTCGCCTTTCTGGGCTCTAAAGGGGCTCTGTCCCTTTGGGAAAGTAGGCTCCGATCAGGGCCAGCTTCACTTCAGGTTATGGTAATTAACCCTCTCTTTTATCCTCCTCAGCTCTTCCATGGCATAGTTGGTACAGAGGACGGAAAAAACCGTATTGTTCGTTAAGAGGGGATCTATATCGTCATGGATAATGCCTTTTTCTGTCAATATTTTCCAGTCTCTGGTGCCAGGGATGGGTGAGTACTCTGCAAGATGGATCCTCACATCCCTTGAGATCAGATATTCAACCCCCTCTGCCACCTCCTCAATATCCTGGCCGGGCAGCCCATACATGAGATAGACACCAATATTTTCCTTCCTGAAGCCAGCCTTCCTCAGGTAAAAGATCGCCCTGTCCAGTTCATCATTTCTCACCTTCCCGCCCGAGAGTCCCTGCCTTTCGGGGTTTACCGTCTCAAGGCTGAGTCTTATGGTCTTGAAACCAGCCCTGTACATCAGGTCTGCAAGCTCACTGTCAAGGTATCTTGCATGAAGTCCGTTGGGTGTATGAAACCTCACATCAAGCCCCTCTCTTATTATCTCATGAAGAAGTGGTTTTATGTGTTCTTCAGCCCTGAAGAGCAATGCATCATCATAGAAGGCAAGGTCTTTTACACCCAGGGAGTGGAGTTGCCTGATCTCCTGTACAATCTCATCCACAGGCCTTGTACTGTAGGAATCAGAAAGCAACCCTGATGCACAATAGCTGCACCTGTAGGGGCAGCCCTCTGAGGTCAGCAGAGGTGCATAGGGTGGGTTCCTGTAGAGGTTCAGCCTGTAGTAGGGCACAGGGTTGCCTGTCCCTGTCAACCTAATACCCATTGTTTCGGTAAGATCTACAAAATCGTGGCTGATCCGACCCCTGTACACATAATCAGCCCCTGAGAAGGCCTTTGCATGTTCATGGCACAGGGTTGCATAGATACCGCCAAGCACAACAGGGACCCCGGGCAGAAACCTCCTGCACAACCTTATCACTTCAAAGACACCTGGATACCAGTAGGTCATCAGGGAGGTTACAAGAATCATATCTACAGGTGCTGATGACCTGAGCCGCTGGATGAATTCATCAAGGCCTATGCCATACCTGCCATAGTATCTTTTTATATCTAATAGAGGCTCAGGTGTGGGCAAGATCAGTTTAGGGTACTTACCCATGTTGTAGCCCTTCAGGCGGAACCTGTCCATGCAGTCAAGGAGCAGGATTTCAACATCAAACTGGGACAGGAACTCTGCCACCCTCAGCAGCCCAAGGGGCCTTGCCCACATGTTGACGGCTGCGAAATCATATACCCATGGGTTGATAAGGAGGAACCTTTTCCTCTGCATACCAGTACTGTCCGATAAAATGTCTAAGACCTTGCAGGAAGGGGACAAGCATTATTGACCTACCAGAGCATCACCTGTTTGCCGTGGCATAAGATGGATCTACAACTGGCCTTTGCTGTCCTGGATAATCTCTTCAATTACAGGTTTGTATTCAGTCTTTCTCTCCATCCTGGAGGTGATGAGCCTCACAAGTACAAAGGCAATTATGAAGAGACCAAACCCTGAGATGGCTGAAAGGAGATCAGGGTCAAAATTTCCAATAACCCGGGATAGGACCTCCTTCCCGAATACAGCCCCGATGATAAGCGCAAGTGCAGGGATGCCATAGATTATAATTGAGCCTTTCAGGTAAGAGTAGGGTCTGAAGACCACCCTCACACGCTGACCAACCTCTGCCTTTGCCTCATTTACTGCCTCAATTACTGCCCCGCCTTCGGTTAGTATGCATTTGCCCTCAGTGCATTTATCACAGATACTCCTGCGCTCCACCAGCACCTCCGCCAGTATGCCCTCTGTCTTCTGAACAGTGCCTATCTCCTCCATCATCTCCATTTTAACAGCCGGGAGATAGCAAATTCAAGGGCAGGAAGGGTTAAAGTTTTTGAAGATATGGCCGATTAATATGGAAAGACCGGACTGCAGTGACAGACTCAGGGCCCTTGGCCCTGGAGAAAATGCAAAAAAGGAGGTATTAACCATGAAAGAAGCCGGTGGAGACAGCAGAGGGGGCAGAAGGCTGATAGCAATGCTCCTTGTTGTTGCAGCCCTTCTGTTGCAGCTTGCAGGCTGTGGCGGAGGTGGTGGAGGTTCCTCCAGTGGAGGGGGATCATCAAGCGGTGGAACCGTTCAGGGTTCTGGAAATTAATTAAAGGAGGAGATTATGTGCAGGTTTACAAGACTCTATCTTATCGTTCTGTTTCTTATGATGGTGCTTGTCTTGCCAGGGAATGTCTCCGCACTTACCGCGGGTGCTGATTATACGGTTACCCTTGAAAAGATGAACAGTGACGGCACCCTCACCGAGGTGGGCAGCACCACGGTAACAGCCGATGCCAATGGAAAGATAACCTTCAGTTTTACAGGTGTCCCCACTAATCCTACGACACACTTTCTCGTTATAACTGTCAAGGATGCAGCTGGCAATACAGTGAGGAGGTCCTTTGTACCGGCACCGCCCGAGGGTGGTACCAATGAGCTTGGCGTTAACAACCTCTCTGACAAGCAGACGGAGATGATCCTTGAGGCAGCCTCCCTTGTTGGCTCAGATGACCCCATTATTATTGCCTACGGGCTGATTTTTACAAGGACACCCAACCTCACCAGCTCAGACCTTACCAACATTGCAGGTCTTGGCAAGGAATGCATCATAAATGGTCTGGAAAAATTCCTCACTGATCATGGGGTTACAGAGGCGAAGTTGACAGAGTTCAAGAATGCTGTTGCCTATAATCCAGACGGAAAGGATCTTGGTGATTTCACAGCACTCTTCAAGTCAGCAGTGGACAATCCAGCACAGGCTGAAGAGGATATGTCAAAGGCGGCAGGCCTGATTGCCGACATATTTATTGATGCTGCTGCAAAGACGGGGATTGACCTTGCCCTTTTCCTTGCGGCTGACAATGAGGCTGGAAACATAGCAGACAGTGGTGCAGGTGCCCAGTATTTCAATGCCCTTTCTCCACAGCTGCAGACCTCAATCAGCCAGTCCATGATGGTATATTCAACGAGGATCTCCTTTGTGAGGATGGCAAAGGAGTATGCTGAGGCAATGGAGGCCCTGAATGCAACAGGTGACCAGGTGGATACCTTCAACAATGCTATGAGTACCCTCTTCACAACCCTTTCTAATCTGGACCAGCAGTATGCCAAATACTTCATAGACCCTGAAAACAACCAGTTGACCCAGCAGGTCCAGAATCAGATGAACAATGATTACCAGCAGGCCTTCACTACCTTCATGACCGCCATAACCTCGTCCGATGCTGATATTGCTCAGATGCGTAACAATGTAGCAACTGCACTTGGTATATCTGTTAATCAGCTTCCACAGGATGTGGGCCAGTACTATGATTATCAGGGCAATCTCTCAAACTGGCCTATTCCCATGGTGGTGGTGACTAACTGGGTTGCATCCATTATGACTGCAGGGGGTGAGCTCACCTATACACGTCTTGATCCCAACACCTATCCAATTCCACCATATATGGAATGGCTTGGTGTCTGTAGTGATACAAATTACGGTGATAAACAGAGTTGTGAGACCAATGGTGGCACATGGACAGTGCAGCGGTCCGACTTTACACAGATGGGCTTTCCAGCATCCTTTGCCGCCCTCATGGGTATACAGGAGGATGTGAACATAGCTGAGATGACCCGTAACTATCTCTATGATCAAAGCAACCCACAGACAGGTGGACAACCAACGCCAGAGCAGGAAAGCCAGGCAAGCTTTGTGCTTTTTAACACACTGGGTGCGATTGTCAACAACATTGGTGGTACTACCGACGGCAATACAGCCATCACTGATCTGCAGAAGAAGGCCCTTGTGAGGATGATGCTACCACCTAACCCCCATTAATCATACAATCATAAGGAGGGGGCATTGCCCCCTCCACCAGCCCTTTGATCCCTGAAGCAGGTTTAATCCTGTTGGTAGCCTTATTTTTATGAGGTGTCCTGCCTTGTTAATTTTTATCTTATACAGGTATGACTGGATTTTATTATATTGTTTATATTAAAGTTATAGTTATCAGATATCTTC
The DNA here is from genome assembly GCA_011321725.1 of Nitrospirota bacterium. Lineage (GTDB taxonomy): Bacteria > Nitrospirota > Thermodesulfovibrionia > Thermodesulfovibrionales > JdFR-85 > JAADHP01. The sequence goes on from DROX01000215.1 coordinate 4,354, forward strand.
AAGGGTTGAGTAGATAGAGATATAATGCAGGAGAGGGTCAAAAAACAGTTTGCTTTCCTCAGGGATCTCCTTTCCAAGAAATCCCGTAATTCCCTGAGTATCAAACTCATCGTTGCCATTGGCACACTTGTCCTGATAGGCAGTTCAATATTCTGGTACATGATAATTATCAGGGGAGAACGGGATTTCATCAACACTGCAATCCAGAAGACCTCTGTCTGTGCCAACCTGATGGAGCAGAGCCTGAGGGCCAACATGATGAGGGGGCACATTGATGTGATCCAGGAGATACTTGAGAAGATAGGCACCACAGAGAACATAATCAATATAAACATATACAGACACCCTGACGGTGATATTGTCTTCTCAGCAAAAAAGGACAATCTAAGGAAGAAGATCCCCTCCGGATCCCCGGAATGCCAGCTCTGTCATGAGGACAAAGGGCAACTGACAGCCAAGGGTAAGGAGAGATGGTCCATCTATGACTCTGAAGGGCAGAAGGTACTCAGGCTCGCTGTACCCATAGTGAATGAGAAGGGATGTGTTTCAGCAGGCTGTCATTCAGGCAGGGCGAATGCAAGGTTCCTCGGGGTGCTTGAGGCTGACTATTCAATGGCTGACCTTGATCTCACCCTGAAGAGGCAGAAGGTCTTTACCCTCACATTCGGCATAGTATTTACCCTCTTCTGCTGTGTTGTCCTCTGCATAATCCTCTGGAAGCTGATCATAAAGCCCATAACACTGCTGGCCGAAGGCATGGAAAGGGTCTCCAGG
>DROX01000216.1 GCA_011321725.1 Nitrospirota bacterium
ACATGTTTGTGGAGATAGCCCTGATACAGAAGCTGATCTACCCCCTTGAGCATCCCGCCCTGTCTTTTGCAACGGTGGTTTCCGCCGTGGTTATCAGTTCAGCAGCGGGAAGCATCCTCAGCCAGAGATGGCAGTCTCTCAGGAGACCATATCTTCTGTTATCCCTGTGTTTTTTGATCCTTCTTTATGGGTTTGTCTTCCAGAGGCTTGCATCAATGGTGGTTGTACTTCCATGGATATTGAAGATTTTAGTGGTGTTTCTTGGCATTCTTCCCGTGGGTTTCCTCCTCGGGATTCCCTTTCCCAGGGGGTTGTCTGTCATAAAAGAGAACGGACAGTCTCTCATACCATGGGCATGGGCAATAAATGGTTCCTTCTCAGTGCTTTCACCCACACTGGGCATCATAATAGCCCTTTCAGCAGGCTATGGCAGTCTCTTTTATCTGGCCGGGCTACTCTATTTTCTTGCCTATCTTACCCAAGATAGGCTATAGAATAAATCACAATATAGTGCGGGAAGGTGGAACCACCAAATTACTGATCTTGGGAAAATCAATCTCTCCTTTTTGTTATCTCGCCAACCATGGGAACAAAGGCAACAGGCGCAATCTGCTTAGCTCTGATCTTGCCATCCTTTTTTGTAACCACTGTGAGTATCTGATAAAAGACAGTACTGCCCAGGGGTATGACAAGCCTGCCTCCCTCCTTGAGCTGTTTGACAAGGGGCGGAGGGATGTGGTTGGCAGCAGCGGTTACTATAATGGCATCAAAGGGTGCATACTCCTTCCAGCCAAAATATCCATCACCATGTTTCACCTTAACGTTTTTGTATCCCAGTTTTTCAAGCAGACCCCTGGCCTTTCTGGCAAGCCTCTCACGGATTTCTATTGTATAAACCTCTTTTACGATCTCTGCAAGCACGGCAGCCTGGTAACCCGAGCCTGTACCGATCTCAAGGACACGGTCTGCAGGTTTCAGCCTGAGGAGTTCTGTCATTAGTGCGACAATGTAGGGCTGTGAGATGGTCTGCCCCTCATCTATTGGAAGAGGATGGTCTGCATAGGCCTGAGAGCGGTATCTCTTATCAACAAAGAGATGCCTTGGCACCTTTGCCATCACACTGAGGACCCTTTCGTCAGAGATTCCTCTGGCCTTTATGTCCTTCTCAACCATCCTGAGCCTTTCCTTCTCGTATCTGTCACCGCCTGAGACAGAAGAGGGAGGGAAAAACAAAAAGGATACAAAGATCATCATGTAAAGGGTGACCCCCTTGACAGTCTTATAATCCTTCCCCTTATTCAGCCCTGCCATGGGAAATATCAAAACCTCCTCCGGAGTTCTTAACTCTATTATATACACAAATCCAGATGTAAGAACAACAGGGAATTCGTGAAAGCACTACCATGGGAGAGTCTGAAGAGGTTTGAATTTTACAAATAGATTGCTCATCATGGCTCTGCGAGACATGGAATAAAAAAGCTAATAGTAATTCTCACGGATGTGACAGGCGGTCAATATAGGGAACCAGTGACCTCAGCTCATCATAGCTCACACCGGAATGCCAGTTACCTGTCATCCTTGCTATCAGAATCAGACTGAAGAAAAGAACCATCACTGAAACAATGAAAAACTCTGGTCTGATCCTGTATCTGCCTGTAACACCCATATCCAGCGCTCCCTTTGCTGGACAGTTGCTCACGCAGGTAAGACAGCCATTGCACTCAGGTGAGTGGATGACCCTCCTCTTATCCACCGGTAGCAGGGATGGACAGTTTCTGCTACAGGCTCCACAAGAAATACACTTAGTTTCGTTTCTTCTTATCTTGAAGGGGCTTAAGTAGCTTAACAGGCCAAGCAGCGCTCCATAGGGACATAAATACCTGCACCAGAAGTTCTTGTACAGCAGTGAAAGTACAAACAACACAATTAGCGTAACCATGGTGGTTGATGACATATTCGTAAAAAACCTCAGGAGTTTTATATCAGCCACCTTCCAGTAGGGTGTGTTAAGAAAGGCCTCTATTGCTGTTGGTGACATCCTGACCAGGATGACGTAGACAAAAAATGCCATCAGGAGGTATTTGATTGACCTCAGAGGGTAGTCAATGTATACAGGGAGGGTGAAGTTCCTTCCAAGCGTCCTTTTCCCTATCTTCCATACACCCTCCGAGAGTGTACCAACAGGACATATCCATCCACAGAATGACTTTTTAAGCAGCAGGGCAAGCAACAATGCCCCGATAAAAATCACCAGGCCTGCCGGATGGACGGGATCAAAGACGTTTTTCGCAATCCATAGTTTAAGGGCCATGAATGCACCGATGGGCATGAATCCTTCAATTGAAGGTGGACGGCTTACAGAGGGTATAAGACCTTGCTCTAATTCCCTGACAAAGACAAAAAACCTGTAGCCAGAATAAAGAACCATGGCAAATATCAGCCACTGCAACGCATATCTTATCCTCCTCAGGTATGCCCGGTTGGTCCTTTCCATGCTTTCAGATTAGCACAGAGGCAGGCAAGGTTTGTATGATTTAAATCAATAATCTTCGGGTTGTTATGGAAAAAGGAATAATGTTAAAATCATTTCCATGTCAGCACCAAAGGATAACATACTTCAGCTCATTGGCAATACGCCAATGGTCAGGATAAACCACCTCACCGGTGAGAACTCGGCCACTGTATATGCCAAACTTGAGGGATTCAACCCCGGAGGTTCTGTCAAGGACAGGATAGCCCTGAGCATGATAGAGGCTGCTGAGAGAGAGGGCATCCTCAAACCGGGCGGCACAATCATTGAGCCTACAAGTGGCAACACCGGGATAGGGCTTGCCATGGTGGCTGCAGTGAAGGGCTACAGGCTGATCCTTACAATGCCCGAGACCATGACGATGGAGAGAAGACAGCTCCTTCGTGCCTTTGGTGCAGAGCTTATCCTGACCGAGGGGACAAGGGGAATGATGGGCTCACTTGAAAAGGCGGAAGAGCTTGCCCTGAAAAACAGGGACTACTTCATGCCCCAGCAGTTTGAAAACCCTGCAAACCCCGATATACACAGAAGGACTACAGCGATGGAGATCATCAGAGACCTTGGTGGTGTACCCGATGCCTTTGTAGCAGGTGTTGGCACGGGTGGTACCATCACGGGTGTGGGAGAGGTATTCAAGGAAAAGAGAAAGGACTGTCTCATTGTGGCTGTAGAACCAGCTGCATCTGCGGTTCTGTCAGGTGGGGAACCAGGGCCACACAAAATACCGGGCATCGGTGCCGGATTCTTCCCGGGCGTACTGAACAGGAGCGTTATTGATGAGATAATAGCTGTAACTGATGAGGATGCACACAGGATGACACATGAGATAGCCCTGAAAGAGGGCATCCTCGTGGGTGTTTCCTCCGGTGCAGCCATGTGGGCCGCCCTCAGGATTGCTGAAAAATTAGGCAGGGAGAAAAGTGTCGTGGTCATCCAGCCTGACAGGGGAGAACGCTATCTCAGCATGGAGGTCTTTTCATAGCCTATCTTTTTACGTTCAGCACACCCTCTGTGGATGCAATCTTGTTTTTCAGCGTATTAAGCTGGTCCTTATCCTTAACCTCCACTATGAAGGTAAGGTGCGCCCTTCTGTCATGCGTGGTATTTGCCTCAAGATGGCTGATATTAACATCCATGGATGACATAAGGGCACTCAGTGACGCAAGCACTCCGGGCTTGTCAACTGTCTCCACATATAGCCTTGCCTGGGCTGTCTTGTTTTCATCTATAACCCAGTCCACATCAACCAGCCTTGCATCATCCACAGCGATCCTGCCAAGATTGGGGCAATCAGAACGGTGGATGGTGACACCTTTGCCTCTCGTCACAAAGCCTATAAGGTTGTCACCTGGTATGGGATAACAACACCTGGCTGTATGGTAAAGTATATTGTCTATCCCCTTTATCTTTATACCCTTTGCCTCAACCTCTTTGCCACGTTTCCTTATGGGGACTATCTCCTCCTCTTTTTCTTCCGGGATGAACTTGTGGATAACCTGATGTACTGAGACCTTGCCATATCCAATAGAGACAAGAAGGTCCTCCGTGCTTTTGAGGCTGAATGATTTTGCTATCTCCTCCATCTCGTCAGACTTGATAATGTTCGGACTCAGCCCCTTTTTCCTCATCTCTGTTTCAAGCAATCTGTAGCCAAGTTCCAGACTCTGTTTCCTCTCTTCCCCTCTTATCCACTGTTTGATCCTTGTCCTTGCCCTCTGTGTTACCACAAAGTTGAGCCAGTCTCTGCTTGGCCCGTGTGATGGGGATGTTATAATCTCCACTGAATCGCCACTCTGCAGCTGGTACCTGAGAGAAACGATCCGTCCATTCACCCTTGCACCTATGCACCTGTGTCCAACCTCCGTATGGATGCTGTAGGCAAAATCAACCGGTGTGGAGCCTGCTGGAAGCTCCTTGATTTCACCTCTTGGTGTAAACACATAGACAACCTCGGGGGTAACCTCACCTTTTACCATCTCAAGGAACTCACGGGCGTCTTTGAGTTCCTTCTGTGAATGGATCAACTCCCTGAGCCATCTGATGTATCTGGCATCCTTTTCAAGAACCCTGCCACCTTCTTTATACATCCAGTGTGCGGCGATACCCTCTTCAGCTATACGATGCATATCATGGGTTCTGATCTGGAACTCCACACGCTCACCCTTTGGCCCCACCACAGAGGTATGTAATGACTGGTACATATTGGATTTTGGCAATGCAATATAGTCTTTGAATCTGCCAGGAATTGGACGCCACATGGAATGGATCAGACCGAGGATCTCGTAGCAATGAATCTTGGTATCAGTTATAATCCTCAGGCCCAGAACATCATAGACCTGATCAAAGGGTATCTTCTGAATCTGCATCTTCCTGTATATGCCATAGAGATGTTTAACCCTTCCTGTTACCTCAGCTGGTATCCCGTGTTCCGAAAGCTTGTTTCTTACCTGCTGGGCCACCTCGTTTATATACCCCTCCTGCTCTTCACGTCTTCTTGCAACCTTTTTCAGAAGGTTCTTGTACATATCAGGGTTCAGATATTTAAAACTCAGATCCTCAAACTCCGCCCTCATCCAGCCTATACCGAGGCGATTGGCAAGGGGTGCATAGATCTCAAGTGTTTCCTGGGCTATCCTTTTCTGTTTTTTGGGTGGCAGATGTTCAAGGGTTCTCATATTGTGAAGCCTGTCAGCAAATTTTATGAGTATCACCCTGATATCCTCAGCCATGGCAAGAAACATCTTCCTGAAGTTTTCTGCCTGGGCCTCCTCCTGTGTCCTGAACTGCATCCTGCTCAGCTTTGTAAGGGCACCCACAATGAATGCGACATCAGAACCAAAAAGCTCTTCTATATCTTTAAGGTTCGTCTCCGTGTCCTCCACCGTGTCATGGAGAAGACCTGCTATTATACTGGTCAGATCAAGATGCATATCAGCCAGCATGGAGGCCACGGAAAGCGGATGGTCTATATAGGGTGTACCCTCAATACGTTTCTGGCTGCAGTGGGCCTCATGTGAAAAATAATAGGCCTTTCTGAGAAGTGAGACATCCGCATCTGGCAGATACTCCTGGACCTTGGAGGTCAACTCATCAAGTGTAAGGAGTCTGAATCTTTTTTCCGTCTCTAATGCCATACTTTATAATATAATGTTTTCCATGGTATTGACAAATCAGGTTCATTTTAGTATCCTATATATAGGCACGTTATTTAGACCCCTATCAACTATCAGAGTAAAGAGCATTACCCATTACCTCATATGGATTCAGGGAGATATAAATCCGCGATAAGAAATTAAGAGGCCTATCATATAACCAACAGGTAGCTGAACCAGATAACTTGAATATCAAAATGATAATTCCAGGTATTATAAAGGGGAATAATAGTAAGGCTTAATCGGATTGAATTCCTGCATTAAAAACCCGTTAAAACTACCGCATAAGTTAGGTTATGAAAAGATTAGTAACGATGCAAATATTTATTAATAATCCATTATGACAACAGGGGAAACATCCAAGTAAGCCGGGGAAAAGGTCTCATTTTATGATAGACGCCTATAGCAAGCCACATAGCATTGTCAAATTAAATGGACAGCGAGCGTATTCCCGTGGTCTCTGCCACTGGGTCAAGCGAGCGAATATGATGAAAATAATACCTTGCATTAGATTCCACGCGGTCTCTGCCGCGGGGAAGATCAATCTAAAAAACCCAAGGAGAGAGGTATGACCAACAGCATCTCAATATCAGAACTCAAAGAAAAGACCATTGAAGAGCTTACCGAGTATGCGAGGGAGTTGAAGATTGAGGATATCTCCAGTCTGAGGAAGCAGGATCTCATATACGCAATCCTGAATGCACAGGCTGAAAAGAGCGGATACCTGACAGGTGAGGGTGTGCTTGAGATACTCCCGGATGGATTCGGATTCCTCCGCTCACCTGACTACAGCTATCTGCCAAGTCCGGATGACATATATGTCTCACCTTCACAGATAAGGAGATTCAACCTAAGAACCGGCGATCTTGTAAGGGGACAAGTGCGTCCACCCAAGGATAGTGAAAGGTATTTTGCCCTTCTCAAGGTAGAGGCCATCAATGATGCTCCACCGGAAGACAATATCAAAAGACCTCTTTTTGATAACCTTATCCCCTACTATCCTACGGAGAAGATCAAGCTTGAATACAGTTCAAAGGACTATTCTACACGGGTAATGGACCTTATTACCCCTGTAGGTAAAGGACAGCGTGGTATGATAGTGGCTGCGCCAAGAACAGGAAAGACCATGCTCCTGCAGTCAATCGCAAAGGCTATCAAAAAGAACCACCCCGAGATTCACCTTATAATACTCCTGATAGACGAACGTCCCGAGGAGGTGACAGACTGGAAACGTCAGGTTGAGACAGCCGAGATAATAAGCTCAACCTTTGATGAACCACCCCAGAGGCATACCCAGGTCTCCGAAATGGTGATTGAGAGGGCAAAGAGGCTGGTGGAGATAAACAGGGATGTGGTCATACTGCTTGACAGTATCACCCGTCTTGCCAGGGCCTATAACTCTATAATCCCAACCAGTGGAAAGGTACTGTCAGGTGGTCTTGATGCAAATGCCCTCCAGAAGCCTAAAAGATTCTTCGGAACAGCCAGGAACATTGAAAATGGCGGAAGTCTTACAATAATCGCCACAGCCCTTGTGGATACAGGTAGCAGGATGGACGATGTGATCTTTGAGGAGTTCAAGGGAACGGGTAATATGGAACTGCACCTTGACAGGAAGCTGGTTGACAAGCGCATATTCCCCAGCATCAATATCGCTGCATCAGGCACAAGAAAGGAGGAGCTCCTTGTGAAACCCGATGTCCTGAACAAGATGTGGATACTCAGAAAGGTCCTCAGTCCCCTCGGTCCTGTGGAAAGCATGGAGTTCCTGCTTGACAAGCTGAAGAATACCAAAAACAACAAAGAGTTCCTGGAGATGATGAACAAATAATGCACCCAGAATACCCCTTCGCCAGAGAAAATACAGGTTATTGAATGTTTTTTCTTCCCATTCCCATAGCCCTTTTCATTCTCTTCATCCTCCTCATGCCTCTGCTTTTTGCAATTGCCCCTGCACTGGCCTTTGCAAAACTGGGGCTTAATCCCTTCTGTGGATATGCCTTCTTTATTCTCTGCCTCGTTGGAAGTGGAATAAACATACCCGTACACAGAGAGGAGGTTCCCCAGACGGTCCCACGGGATGAATTCACCCTTCTTGTGCAGAGGTTCCTTGGTATCAGGATCCCACAGGTCAGCCAGAGGGTAATCGCTGTTAATGTGGGAGGTGCCGTGCTGCCTGTTATGTTGAGCATCTATCTGATGGATAAGGCACCTCTTAATCTGATATTTGCCGGCACCTTGATAACCTCGGTGGCAGCCTATCTCCTGAGCAAGCCCGTCAAGGGGGTGGGTATTGTGATGCCTGCCTTTGTACCGCCCATAATTGCAGCCATAACAGCACTGATGCTGACCCGTGAGTATGCGCCACAGGTGGCATATATCTCAGGTGTGCTTGGTACTCTCATAGGCGCTGACCTGATCAGACTTCCCCAGATCAGGAACCTCCAGGCACAGTTTCTCAGTATTGGTGGAGCAGGTGTCTTTGATGGCATATATCTGGTGGGGCTTGTCTCGGTGCTACTGGCTTGATACTCCTATGGACACTGGTGTCCAAAATAATCTCAGGTGGGTAAAACAAGGCAGGGCGCCGAAGAAAAATAAGCACCACACCTTATTCACAGTGAGCAGTAAGCAGTGAGCAGTTGATGGGTGGATGGGTAGATGAGTAAATGAGTAGATGGGTGGATGAGTTAACGGATGGATAGATTCAGATTAAGAACAGGCTTTACTCCGGCTGGTGACCAGCCAAAGGCAATCAGGGAGCTGACAGAGGGTGTCAGAAAGGGCTTCAAGCACCAGGTACTGCTTGGTGTTACAGGCTCCGGGAAGACCTTTACCATCGCCAATGTGATAGCCAACCTGAACAAACCAACCCTTGTGATAGCACCTAACAAGACACTTGCCGCGCAACTTTACGGCGAATTCAAGGAACTCTTTCCTGAAAACGCTGTGGAGTTCTTCGTAAGCTACTACGACTACTATCAGCCTGAGGCGTATATCCCCCAGTCGGATACATACATTGAAAAGGATGCCCTCATCAATGATGATATAGACAGGATGCGCCATTCAGCCACAAGGGCGGTACTGGAAAGGCGTGATACCATTGTGGTGGCCTCTGTATCATGCATCTACGGTATCGGTTCTCCTGAGGACTACATGGCAATGCATCTTATCGTTGAGGAGGGGATGCGGACAGAAAGGGATGCCCTGATAAGACGACTTGTGGATATGCTTTATGAAAGATCAGAGAGGGAATTCAAAAGGGGAAACATCCGTGTAAGGGGGGATGTGGTTGAGGTGTACCCCTCTTTTTCCCTTGACAAGGGCATAAGGATAGAGTTCTTTGGAGACGAGGTTGACTGTATTGTGGAGTTTGATCCCCTCACGGGAGAGCGTCTCCGGAGGCTTGAAAAGATAGCCATCTATCCAAACAGCCACTGGATTACCCCTCGTGACAGGCTTGAGGAGGCATTGAAGAGCATAGAAAAGGAGCTGGAGGAACGGATTGAGTATTTTCTCAGACAGGGCAGGACGGTTGAGGCTCAACGTATTGAGCAACGAACGAGGTTTGATATGGAGATGCTCAGGGAGTTCGGCTATTGTCATGGCATTGAAAACTACTCCAGACACCTCAGCGGTCGTGCACCGGGTGAGCCACCCTATACATTGATTGACTATTTCCCTGACGACTATCTTCTTATAATAGACGAATCCCATGTAACAGTGCCTCAGATAGGTGGCATGTACGAGGGTGACAGGTCAAGAAAGCTGACCCTCGTTGAGTACGGGTTCAGGCTTCCCTCTGCACTTGACAACAGACCCCTCACATTCAAGGAGTTTGAACACAGGGTGAACCAGGCCATCTATGTATCTGCCACACCCGGGCCTTACGAGTTGAAGAAATCAGGAGGCAGGGTGGTGGAGCAGATAATCCGTCCCACAGGGCTTGTAGACCCCGAGATAGAGGTCAGACCTGTCAGCGGTCAGGTGGATGACCTGCTGAAGGAGATACAGGAGAGGGTATCCCGGGGAGAACGTGTACTGGTCACAACTCTGACGAAAAAGATGGCAGAAGACCTTACAGATTATTATACAGAGCTTGGCATCAGGGCAAGGTATCTGCACTCTGATATTGATACACTTGAACGTGTGGAGATCATAAGGGATCTGAGGCTCGGCAGGTTTGATGTGCTTATAGGTGTGAATCTCCTCAGGGAGGGGCTTGACATCCCGGAGGTGTCCCTCGTAGCGGTTTTTGATGCTGACAAGGAGGGGTTCCTCCGTTCAGAACGATCCCTCATACAGACCGCAGGCCGTGCTGCACGGAATGTAAATGGAAAGGTGATCCTCTATGCTGACAGAATCACCGGCTCCATGAAAAGGGCAATTGAGGAGACGGAGCGCAGAAGAAGGATCCAGATGGAATACAACAGAAGGATGGGGATTACACCTGAGACGGTAAAGAGCAATATAAAGGATATACTCAGTTCAATATACGAGGCTGATTACTGGACAGTACCTGCTGTTGAGGAGCCTGAAGAGACCTACAGGGCTGATGAGAAGGAGATAGAAAGGCTTGAAAGAGAGATGAAGGAGGCCGCAAAAGAGCTTGACTTTGAAAGGGCCGCCCTTCTTCGCGACAAGATCAAAAGATTGAAGGAACGCCTCTTAGT
>DROX01000217.1 GCA_011321725.1 Nitrospirota bacterium
CCGTGAAGATCACAACCTCAAGACTTGTAAGGGTGGTTACTGATGAGGTTGCGGGAGTATTTGACAGGACAGACTCAAACAATGAGCCTGAGCTCTTCTTTGCACCCTTTGGTGAGGCAACCATGGATGGAGCCTCGCTGTATCTGGGATTTGAGAGCCCATCTGATGTGGTAAATCTATTCGTTGATCTCTATGAGGATGACCTTATACCTCCTGGCAGACACGGCAACGAGCCTTACTATGATTTTGAAAACGCCACACTTGTGTGGGAGATATACAAAGAAAAGGATCAGCAAGAAGAAGGGCACTGGTGTGAGATTGAAAGTGAATCTATTTATGATGAAACAAGGGGGTTTAAATACTCAGGGAGGATAACCCTTGAAAACATTGAAAAATGGAAGGAAAAGACCCTTCCCTTCTTTGATGACGATGGCTACAATCTATACTGGTTAAGATGCCGTCTGAAAAAATCCTCCTTTGAGTATCCACCAAGGATAAGAACAATAAGGCTTAACACTATCAGGGCAACACAGGGAAGGACAATCAAAGATGCGGAGACTTTTATCGGAACAGGTCTTCCTGAGCAGATTTATAAATTAAGCTACAGTCCTGTCTTGAAGGGCACTGTTGAACTCTATATTGAAGATGAGCAATGGATGGAAAGACCCGACTTCTATGGCTCGGGCCCTCAGGACAGACACTTCTGCATTGACCATAAGGAGGGTAAAATTATCTTTGGCGATGGACTCATGGGGGCGGTTCCACCTGACGGGGCGGATATTGTGGTCAAACACTACAGAACAGGCTGGGGTACTACAAGTAATCTTCCTGCGGGGCTTCAATGGTCTGTTGAGGGTTATCCCTCGGTTAGAGCGACCAATTATTCCCCTACTAATGGTGGCAGGGATGAAGAATCAGTAGAAGAGGCAAGGCTTAGATTTCTTAAGGATCTCAGAACGCCCTACAGGACTGTTACCTCTGAGGACTTTGAATATATCGCAAGGAACACGCCCGGGCTCAGGATAGCAAGGACAAAGGCATATGTCAAGGGAAAGACTGTCTATCTGGTGGTTGTCCCATACACGCCTCTTGAGGAGTTTCAGAGGCCGCCTGAACCCTCTGATGGAATGCTTAATGCTATATGCAGACACATTGATAGTCATCGTCTTGTTGGTACCTGCTTTGAAGTTATAAAACCCGATTACATAAAGGTCTATATCAGTATGAAGATAAAGGCAAAAACAGGAACAGATAAAAATATTCTGAGAGAACGAATAATCAAGAGACTTAACACCTATCTTCATCCTGTAAGGGGTGGAAGTGATGGCAGGGGATGGCCACCCGGTGAGCCAGTTTACCGGTCTGAGATTTACAGAGTTGTTGAAGGTATTGAAGGTGTAAGGTGTGTTATGGATGTGAGAATCAGGGGTGAAAAGGGTGCATACACAGACCAGAGCGGTAACCTTATACTGCCCGGTGAAAATTCAGTGGTCTACCCTGGCAGTCACAGTATCCTCTTTTTGAAAGACCAGGAAAGGTGCAGAAAAGATGGATAAGGTACAGGCAATAAGGATAAATACCCCTGAACAATGGCGGAGATTAAAAGACCAATCTGATAACCTTCATATAGATGAGGAGGGCCTTTCAATCCAGAAAGAATGGCACCATGAGTTAAGGGATGAGATTTTCATAAGACTTGATGATTTAAGACTTGAGGATATGAGAGACCTTGCCCTTGATGAATGCGGAAACCTCTATATCGTTGACGGTGCCAGGGCGGGAATCTATAAATACGATCCACAATCATCAACAACCACAGAGATTGTCTCCTGTGACGGCAGATTGCCCGTTGCTCCTGAAGCTCCCACAGGTATTGCAATAGACAGGGACAGCATCTATGTGGCTGACAGCCCCGGGAGTTCACCTCCCGGTGTGATTGCCTACTCAAGGACTAACCTCCAGTTGAAATGGGTGAAAGCACTGACTGAATTTAACACAATCAGAGATATTACCAAAGGTCCTGACGGGATGCTCTATGTGCTTACAGGAAGGGCTGTCCTTGTCCTTAACAGGGGTGGAGAGATGGTAAAAACACTGACTCCTCCATCCCCACACAGTATGAAAGACCCATCGGACATTGCGGTATCTCTTGGTGGAAAATTGTATGTGCTTGACAGGAAGACCGAGGACAACAAGCTGTATCTCATAATTCACACCTTTGGGCCTGCAGGTGAATATCAACCGATCAGGGTATCTACAAACTTTGGAAATGACATTATACCCTCCGGGCTTTCAATAAACAGTGATGGATGCCTATTCGTTGGCATTAAAGAGGCTCCGGAGGAGTTTGTAACAATTTACAGAATTGATTTCAAAAAAACCCCTGTACTTGTACCACTCTGGTTTTACAGAGATAGTACAAGGAGGATCTTAAATGATACAGAGGATAATATATATATTATCAACGGTTCAGGAGATAAGATCTCTTTTCTTCAATACATGGAGGTGGTAAAAAGAGACAGTGAAGGTAAGTTTCAAGCCTCCTTTACCTCAAATACTATTGACAGCCATAAAGCAGGTAATGCCTGGCACAGATTCAGGATAGACGGGACTTTCCCTGAAGGTGCAAGGGTGAAGTTTTA
>DROX01000218.1 GCA_011321725.1 Nitrospirota bacterium
TAACCTGTAGACATTATCTTGTAAGCTACATCCCTCAAGGTGGTTTCACCCCTTACAGCCTGTCTCCTGTGCATAATGTCCTGGGTACGTATCATAGGGCCCTCCTTTGAATCTCTTTATTTTTTTGACAGAGCCTCTCCATCTCGGTGTATAGCATTTCTCTCTTTTTTATCGGTGTAGCAGTATGATATTCCCTTCTCTTCAAAAGGTTGGAAATAGCCTGTCTGAAAAGGTGGTCGGAGAAGCTCTTTAAAACCCTCTTATCCATTCCCTTGCTCCTGTTCTGTCCCCTTCCTACGTTCAGCATATCAAAAAACAGGAAAGTTTTCAATTTAAAAAAGTTATGAATCTGATTAGACTTCTTTATGCTTTCTTCTGGACACCCTTTTAAAATAAAACATAAAATATCAAAAATTTATTATAATACCTAATAATTTTTCCGGAGGTTATGACAATGTCTGTACATGACTGGGTAGATGACCAGGCCAGGCTCCTGCAACCCGAACGTATATACTGGGTTGATGGTACACGTGAAGAGATGCAGCAACTGATAGAGATCGGTATGGCTCAGGAGAAGATAAACAATAACAATACATTTTATAAACTCAACCACAGGGAGTTTCCAGGGGCCTACTATCACAGGAGCCACCCACAGGATGTGGCCAGGACAGAGCATCTTACCTATGTATGCCTGCCCAGCAGGGAGGATGCCGGCCCAGTGAATAACTGGATGGACCCTGATGAGGCAAAGTCCATGATGCTGAAGCTCTTTGAAGGCTCAATGAGGGGCAGGACCATGTATGTAATCCCCTTCTCAATGGGTCACCCCGACTCTCCCTATGCGAAGCACTGTGTGCAGATAACAGACTCGGTGTATGTGGTTGTGAACATGTGGATCATGACAAGGGTGGGAAGGGAAACCCTCAAAAAGATCGGAGAGACAGGCAGCTTTGTAAAAGGACTCCATTCCATTGGCGACCTGAACCCACAGAGAAGGTATATTATGCATTTCCCCCAGGATGACCTTGTCATGAGCTTTGGGTCAGGTTATGGTGGCAATGCCCTTCTTGGCAAGAAGTGTATATCCCTCAGGCTTGCATCATACCAGGGATACAGGCAGGGCTGGCTTGCTGAGCATATGATAATCGTTGGTGTGGAGACCCCTGATGGAGAGATATACTACTTCCTGGGTGCCTTTCCCTCAGCCTGTGGAAAGACGAATCTTGCCATGCTTGAGCCTGTGCTTGAGGGCTACAGGGTATGGACCCTTGGAGATGATATAGCCTGGCTTAACATAGGACCTGACGGGAGGCTGTATGCAATTAATCCAGAGACAGGTTTTTTTGGTGTTGCTCCCGGCACATCCTACAAGACAAACCCCAACATGATGCAGACCCTGAAGAATGACAGGTTCTTTCCAACCCTTTTTACGAATACAGCTATTGACAGGGACAACAACACACCATGGTGGGAGGATATGACAGAGACAGTCCCGGCAAACCTAATTGACTGGCTTGGTGAGCCCTATGACCCCTCAAGCGGAAAGCCTGCGGCCCACCCCAACTCGCGATTCACCGCATCCATCTACAATTGCCCGACCCTGTCCAGTGAGGTGGACAACCCGGCAGGTGTGCCCATATCAGGCATCATCTTTGGTGGAAGAAGGTCTACCACCATGCCGCTTGTGGTGGAAAGCAGAGACTGGGCCCATGGCGTGTTCCTGGCTTCAACAATGGGATCTGAGACCACCACAGCAGCCACAGGCAAGGTGGGGGTTGTGAGAAGAGACCCCATGGCAATGAGGCCATTCTGTGGATACCACATGGCAGAGTATTTCAGACACTGGCTGCAGATGGGCAGCAGACTGAAGGATGTGCCAAGGATCTTTATGGTGAACTGGTTCAGGAAGGATGAACAGGGACGGTTCATATGGCCTGGTTTCAGGGAAAACTCAAGGGTGCTGAAGTGGATGATTGACAGGATAAGATCATCCGTTGATGCCAGGGAGACCCCGATCGGCTATGTGCCATACTATGAAGACATGGTACTTGAGGGCCTGAACCTTGACAGGAACACCTTTGAGAAGCTCACAGAGATAGACAGAGATGAGTGGTTACGTGAGGTTGAGGAGATAGATTCATTCTATGGCTCACTGGGTAGCAGACTCCCGGGGGAACTGAAAGGCGAACTTGTCAGACTCAGAGAATCGCTTTGATTTTCTCAAGCCTTTCATAGGCAATACCTATATGCCTGCCTTTTCTATATGACCTTTTTCTATCGGCATTTCTGGACAAACCTCCTTTTATGGATATTGAGCGTTAAATCCTATATTTTTAACGGATGGTTGCCCTCTTTGTCAATTCTGATGAAACATACATCTCTTCGTGTAGAGTATTTTTGAGGAATGCGGAAAATATTTACAAAGGTGGTTTATTTGTACTATAATAAAATCAACCCCATCTCCGCCCCCTCGAGATCGGGTTACGGCTCCCATCTCTTTCCCTCCGGGGATGGGAGCCCCCTCCAAAATCATTTCCCAGATTTTTTTGACACTTTCTGATCAGTACTATTTTGGGTAAAAAGGATATTTACTGCTCACCACCTGAGATTATTTCGGGCACTACTGCTTCTGATAGAATTTGACAATTCCATCTGTTATATTTTATTTTAGAACAGTAGTGTCCAAAATAATTTCAGTCTTACAAACCAAGGCAGGGTGCCGAAGAAAAATAAGCACCACACCTTTGAAAAGAAAAAAAGGCCAATAAGTAATAAAGGCCCAGAGGTGGTTCATCATGGCATTGATGCAATGGGATTTAAATAATAAAAGACAGAGTCTTTTAGGACTTAAGTGTATAGATAAGGGTCTTGATGTAAGACACCTGAGGTATTGCTACATGGCATTCTTCACCACCTCTGGGCCTATAGGGTTTGTTTCTTTACTTGTTTTAGTGTATAACGATAAAA
>DROX01000219.1 GCA_011321725.1 Nitrospirota bacterium
AGTACTTAAGTGGATAGACAAGGGTCTTGATGTAAGACACCTGAGGTATTGCTACATGGCATTCTTCACCACCTCTGGGCCTATAGGGTTTGTTTCTTTACTTGATTTAGTGTATAACGATAAAAATGAGGTTACTTTATTGTTTAATCCTGTGGTTGGCTTATTTTTATGAGGTGCCCTGCCTTGACAGGGATTTCTTTTGGACAGATATGAATAAAGTTGATTGTCTCTAAGGCTCTGAGTTATACTGGTTGTCATGGGTACCGGTCTGCTCCTGGCAGTATTGCTTGCTTTCGTGGCTGCCCTTCTGGGTGGTATGCTGAACCTGATGGGCAAAAGCCCTGGCACAGAGGGGCTCAAGATGACAAACGGATTCTCAGCAGGGCTCTTAATCACCATTGCACTTGCACATATGCTTCCCGAGGCCCGGCTGGAAAAGAACTATCTATATGCTGTCACGGGTTTTGGTATCTTCTATCTTATTGAAGGGTTCACCCGTTCAGGCTCCTGTGCTGACATCTCCTGCAAGAGGGAACACTCCTCATCCGGCATCATCGCCTATACGGGCTTCAATTTCCATGCACTTGTGGACGGCATTGCAATGGGTGTGGGTTTTCTTTCATCAACATCCCTTGGATTAATCATCGCCTTTGCCATCATGATACACAAGGCACCTATAGGCTTTTCCCTGACCGGTATCCTCCTGTCCCGGGGCTATGACAGAACAAAGACGATAGCAATGTTATTTCTCTTCTCGCTCATCACCCCTATTGGTGCATTGCTGGGGAATTATTCGGTACTGGTGAGTGCCACCATGTTGCACCCTGCCCTTGCCTTCTCGGGCGGGACATTCCTGCACATCAGTATCTCAGAGCTTCTGCCGGATGTCCATAGAGAGCATAACAGGACTATACTGGTTTATGTGATGGCAGGCATTATCGTGGGACTTATACCCAAGTTCCTGCACCTGCATTAGTCCCTTATCCTGTAGCCAATCCTCTCTATGCTGTCCCTTGCAACCCTTTCAACCATATCTGCACTGATCTCCTCCGGGTCATACCCGATCACCACCCGGCCACTTTCAACCTCCACTGAGATGATGCCATGGAGAGAGGTAAGAAAACTCTGTAACGCCCTTGAACATTCGTAGCAACAGACGCCATCCACGTTGAAGCTCAGCTTTTCCATCTCATCTCATCCCTGATAGCATCTCCTTCACTGATGGGAACTGCTCAATCTCCGTGTGGGGAAGAAAGAGTGCGGACATGAATTCATCCATGAATGCCCCCTTTGTGGAAAGTTCCATATATGTCATCATTGAGGCTATCCGCTCCGCCTCTCTCCTCATATCCTCGGACATCAGGCAGAGGTAGGCACCGGCAATTGATGTGTTACCCATGAATCTGAACCTCTCTACAGGCAGGTCCGGAAGCATCCCCATCACAATGGCCCTTTCAACATTTATATAGTTACCAAAACCACCCGCTATATAGACCTTCTCAATCATCTCAAGGGTGAATCCTACCTCCTTAAGCAGCATGGAAACCCCTGCATATATGGCTGCCTTTGCCCTGATGATATTTTCAATATCCACCTGTGTAAGGACAATCTCCCTTCCATCTCCGGAATATATAAGATACTCCAGGCCTTCCTCGCCCTCTCTTATTCGTTCTGTCTTTATATCATCCCGGATCTTTCCTTTCTGGTCAATAATACCCGAAAGAAACATCTCTGTAACCGCATCAATCATGCCGGAACCGCAGATGCCAATGGGTACAGTATCACCGATCACGGTAACCTCTGGCTCATAGGTTTCAGGGCTGATCCTTACGGATTCAATAGCCCCGTTAGTAGCACGCATGCCATGCTTAATCCCGCCACCTTCAAAACATGGTCCTGCGGAGCAGGCTGCTGTCATCAGCCAGTCTCTGTTTCCTATCACTATCTCGCCGTTTGTGCCGATGTCCATAAATAGAGCAAGCTCATCCCTGGTGTGCATCTTTGTTGCCAGCACCCCGGAGACGATATCCCCCCCAACATAGCTTGCCACACAGGGCACGGAGTATACAGGCGCATCCCTTCTGATCCTGATACCCGCATCACGAGCCTGCCATACGGGAAAGCTGTTGGCTGTGGGGATATAAGGTTCTTCCCTGATATAGGCAGGGTTCAGGCCCCAGAAGAGATGTATCATCGTTGTGTTGCCCGAGACCACCACAGATTCAATACCCTCAGGGTCTATCCCGTGAGATTCCGCTATCGGCATTATAAGGTCATTGATATCATTTACCACAGCCTGGCGCAGTTCCCTCAGGCCTCCTCCCTCTGTTGCATACACAATACGGGTGATTACATCATCGCCGTATCGCATCTGTGAGTTATAGGTGGAACCTACATCTATCACCCTTCCGTCGCAGAGGTCAACAAGGTAGACCACCACAGTGGTGGTCCCGATATCCACGGCAAGTCCGTGATAACAGGGCTTTTCCACCGGTGGTTCAATGGATATGGCCCTGTTGCTCTCCTTCTGGTAGCAGAGATTAAATCTCCAGTTGTTTTCCCTCAAGGAGTCAGAAAGGCGGGATATGAAGCTGTAGGGGTAGTCAAGGTTTATACCCCTTTCGTTTAATGCCCTCTTCAGTCTTTCCAGGTCACTGATATTATCGTCAAGGCTTGGTGCCGGAAGCTCCATAGTAATCCTTGAAATAAGGGGAGAGAGCTCTGTTTTGTAGGACTTCAGCAGTTCAAAGAGGTCCCTCGTGCGAGAGATTGCAATCTTGTCTCCCACGGTGAGCATGGATTCAATGGGTATCTCAATAGTAACATCCCCTTCTGGATAGCTCTGGCATGCCAGCACCATACCCTTTTCTTTCTCAGCCTTTGTGAGTTTGCCATGGCTTTCCACCCTTACAGGTCCATCCTTCACGATCACCCTGCATTTACCGCAGGAGCCCTTGCCACCACAGGATGCTGTAAGGAATATCCTGTTCTTCTTCAGTATCTCATATATATTCAGGTTGCCTTCAAAGGAAATCCTCTTTCCCTCAAGTATGGTAAGATTCATGGAGTTACCTCCTCAGAAATTGCCCTTTATAACCCTGAACAGCTCAAGTGCCGCTGACTGTGGTCCCATCTGCTCATATCCTTCTATGCCAAGCCTTGTCCTTATCTGGCCCACCCTGATGCCCTGTTCATACATCCTCTGGAAGTATTCCCTTGCCAGTCTTTCATGGGCATCCCTCCTCTGGGGTGCACCAAAGGGATTCGCAAAATAGGTATGGACAAGCCCCTTCTCATCGGTTGTACCCTTTGCAAGCCTGGCACCCAGCCGGAAGACCTGAAGCGCATCATCTATGGAATCAAAAAACTCTATGGCCGGATGTTCTCTGTCAACCTCTTCATAGTTGTTTGCATAGAGGAAGTAATCCACTGGATACCCTCTGACAATGTGGTGGAAGCGGGTCACGGGCATGATGAGCCTTGCATTTGTCTTGTCAGGGTTCATGAATATGCTCCTGTCTATCTCCTCATAGGCATAGCCTGGCTGCAGGTCATCAAGCCTCACAAAGGCGCCAATCTCTGTTCCATACCCCACAATCCTGCCCTCTTCATCATACCCGAGTGAGCCCATATCGTCAAAGATTATTCTCATCTCGCAGATATGGTCTTCTGCCAGTATTCTGAAGGCCTCAAGAGTCTCGGATTTCCCTGCACCGCTATCACCCACTATTACCACATTGGCACGTTCACCACTTTTGAGCTTCAGCAGCACCATTGCACCATGCACCGGCATCCTTCCACGCTTTATCATCGTGATATTATGAAGCGTAAGGGTCATCTTCTTGAAGTAGCCGAAGTAGTCAACTTCCCTGTGGTGCTCCACTATACCGATCATCATATTGTGTTCCCTGTCATCATAGAATATGGTCCTGCCAGGAAGTTCTGCCTTCAGCCCGAAGATGAGCACTATGTCAGGACGCTTTCCCTCAATATCCTCGTAGTCTGCTATCTCAAAGAGGTTGCTCAGGGAAAGTCCCAGGGATATAAAATCCTGATGAAAGTAGATAAAGGCTGTCAACTCTCCAACCTTTGCGGGGAAACAGAACCACTCCCTCCTGTCTATTATGGAAAGGTCAGAAGGTAGTGCCTCTATCTCCTCAAACTGTCCCTTCCTTTTATTCATTTCAGGGTAGAGGATGAGGGGAGGTTCCATCAGTGTCAGCCTGATGAAGGGGATATGAAGCAGAGGATGATAAGGGGCCGGGCAATTCCAGTCAATCTGTTCAATCAGCATACCCATATTCGCTCCGGCTGGCAGCTGTCTATAAACCCGGGGGTTGTCACCGGTAATATGCTCGCTAATGCGACGGTAGACATAAAGGACAAGATTTTTCAACCCCTCGTTTGCCTTTATAAACTGTGCATGGTGAATGCTGCTTTTTGAATACCTTGACCTCTTTGGTGCCTCCAGGTAGAAGAATCGCTCGTACCGTCTCCAGTAATTGTAGAGCTCTTCAACCACCTCGTTAAGTGATTCCCTCCTTGAGAGAATATCCCTGTACGCGGAGTTCATCTGTGCTACCTCTTCAGCGGTATAACTGAAGAGAAACCTGAAGAGTTTTATCAACTCAGAGGCAAGGTTCTCCTGCCCTCTCCATGGGAGTGTCTCTGCCAAAAAGACATAAAGGCTGTTGCCCTTACGTGCAATCCTGTCAACAAACCTCCTCAGTATCTCCTCAAAGAGGGGGCTCCTGAGCACCGCCTCTGGTGTGTCGCAGTACAGGGCAGAATAGTCAAATACCAGCTTACCCCTTCTGATCACATACGGTTTTGTTTTGACTGTCATGATATCACCTGCTTATTCAATTATATCAAGTTTTATGTGTAAATCCTTCAGCTGTTTTTCTTCAACTGGTGAGGGTGCGTTGCTCAGCAGACATACGGCCTTCTGTGTCTTCGGGAATGCTATTACATCTCTTATGGTATCAGCTCCTACCATGAGCATCACCAGGCGGTCAAGTCCGAGCGCTATACCGCCATGTGGAGGTGCGCCATATCTGAGGGCATCTATGAGGAAACCGAATTTCAGCTGAGCCTCCTCCTCTGGGATGCGGAGGAGTTCAAACATCTTTCTCTGCACGTCTGCCCTGTGGATACGGATGCTTCCACCACCTATCTCGTATCCATTAAGCACAATATCGTAGGCCTTTGCCTTTAGAGAAGAGAGCCCCTCGTGGTCATTGATATCCTCTTTAAGCATACGCTCTATGTCCATGTCAGCAGGGGATGTAAAGGGGTGGTGCATGGCCTGGAACCTGCCTTCCTCTTCATCCCACTCAAGGAGAGGATAATCCACGACCCAGCAAAACCTGAAGCCATCGCCTATCAGGCCCTGTCTTCTTGCGATTGAAAGCCTGAGCCTGCCAAGCACATCAAGGGTTGTATCTTCATCATCTGCCACGAAGAGCATCATGTCACCCTGCTCTGCACCCAGGCGGTCTGCCATCGCCTTCAGCACACCTTCGGGGAAAAACTTTGCAATAGGTGAATCAAAACCATCCCGAAGTTTTATCCAGGCAAGCCCTTTTGCACCATATGACTGTGCCTCCTCGGTGAGCAGGTCAATCTCCTTACGACTTAAACCGGCAAGACCCTTTCCAAGAACGCCTTTCACCCTTCCGCCAGCTTCAAGGGCATTAAGGAAGACCTTGAAGCTTCCCTGTCTTGCAAGGTCCTCCATCTCTGCAATCTCAAGGCCAAACCTCAGGTCAGGTTTGTCAGTACCAAACCTCTCCATTGAGTCCCTGTATGTCAGGCGCTCAAAGGGTGTGCTCAGTTCAATCTCAAGGGTCTCCCTGAATACATAGGATAACATGCCTTCCACAATGGAGATGACATCGTCCACCTCAACAAAGCTCATCTCAAGGTCAACCTGGGTGAACTCAGGCTGGCGATCCGCCCTGAGGTCTTCATCCCTGAAGCATCTTACTATCTGGAAATAACGTTCCATTGCAGAGCACATCAGTATCTGCTTGAAAAGCTGTGGGGACTGGGGAAGTGCATAAAAGTGGCCTGGATTTACACGGCTTGGCACGAGGTAATCACGTGCACCCTCGGGGGTGGACTTCGTCAGCATAGGTGTCTCTATCTCAAGAAACCCCTCCCTGTCAAGATAGTCCCTGATGGTCTTGGTTACCCTGTGACGGACTACAAGGTTCCTCATCATCTCCGGTCTTCTCAGGTCAAGATACCTGTACCTGAGCCTGAGCGGTTCGGATATCTCCTTTGGCTCATCTATCATGAAGGGCAGGGGGTCTGCCTTTGAAAGGATCTCAAGCTCACTGGCATAGACCTCAAGTGAACCTGTGGGGATCTCGGGATTCTCCGTACCCTCGGGCCTTCTTCTGACCTCGCCCCTCACCTTGATCACATACTCTGAACGAAGGGTATGTGCAAGCTTGTGAGCATCCTCAGAGACATCGGGGCTGAAGACCACCTGCACGATACCGCTTCGGTCCCTCAGATCAATAAATATCAGTCCTCCATGGTCACGCCAGCGGAACACCCAGCCTGAAAGGGTAACAGTGTTTCCTATCTGGGACTCCGAGACCTCTCCGCATTTCCTGTCTCTGTACATTATTTTTAAACCTCCTAAAGATATAGCGAACTAAAAGGTGTGCGAATAAAACAAATTATATTTTAACACTTTTCCTGAGTTTTTGTATCTCCTCCGGGCTCAGATAACGCCACTGCCCGGGAGGGAGGTTGCCAAGGCTTATACCATCTATACGAATTCTCTTTAATTTCAGCACAGGGTGTCTGATCCTCTGGAACATCCTTCTTATCTGGCGTTTCTTCCCCTCATGTATGGTTATCTCAAGCCAGGAGTTGCGTTCAGTCTTGGGCATCCTTATCCGCCTGATCCTGGCAGGTGCTGTCATGCCATCTTCAAGCATTATACCCTTTCTGAGCTTATTTAAATCCTTCTCCTCCACGATCCCCTTGACCTTTACGAGATAGGTCTTGGGGACCTTGTAGGATGGATGTATCAGCCTGTAGGCAAGTTCTCCGTCGTTTGTAAGGATCAGCAGCCCTTCTGAATTAAAATCAAGTCTTCCCACAGGGTATACCCTGTAACGTATACCCTTGATCAGTTCCTTAATCGTAGGGCGTCCCTGGGGGTCCTCAAGGGTTGTAAGAAACCCCTTTGGCTTGTTCAGCATTGCGTAAGTCTTTGGCTCGGGTTTTATGACAAGTTTGCCATCAACCTTTATGTAATCCTTCTCCATGTCAGCCTTCATCCCCAGGGTAGCCACCTGTCCATTTACAAGTACACGCCCCTCAAGGATAAGCTCCTCGGCCTTCCTCCTTGACGCAATGCCAGCCTTTGCAAGTATCTTCTGTATTCTTTCTTCCATTTTAAGTACCCTTACAGGAACGGGGAATTACTATTTTACAATATTGTAGGGTTTTTGTGTTATAAGCTTTAAAGGGAGATCATTCCGTTTCCGTCATTGCCCCACCTGATTGGGTAATCTATTGTTGGTTCTCTTAAAGCCATGGTTTGTCGGATCAAGTACGACAATGACCACAGAGAGATCGGAGATCGGTATAGGCATATTCCATCTTTGTCATTCCGCACCTGATGGGGAATCCATTTTTTAAAAAGGAAAGTCTATCTGCAAAAATATAAAAAAAGGGGAGGGCATATTGCCCTTCCCCTATAATCTATACGACCCCGAAGGAGGTTAGAACATCACGTCAAAGGTGAGATAGATGTCCTGGGCGTTCTTTACAGGCTTGAGAAGCTGCGTGGCAAGCGCATCGGTCTGGTTCAGATCATCAATCTTTCTTGGCTCCCCAAGCCAGAAGCCGCTCCCGGTATATTTGAATTTATAGTACTGATAACCGAGCCTGAAAAAGGCCTTTCCGAATTTTGCTATAGGGGTCTCTGGCAGTTCCTGTATTATGTATGCCTCGTAAACATCACCCCTTGTGGCAAGCTTGCTTGTCCAGAGATCATCAGCAGCTGGGGTAAAGGCGAGCCAGTACTTTGAACCCCTGTTCCACTCAAGACCGATCTTTGTTCCTGTCTTCTTGATATCATATCTCATACCAAGGTATATTGCGTTACCAGTGTGACTCTTTTTCTCCCCGCCAAAATTGGGATCATCATAGAGCAAGCCATATTTTGCTGTCTGGTTCTGCATGTAAAGGGTATCACCTGAGTCTGCCCTTCCGTTTGCATTGGAATCAATATAGACATCATAGAAAGGAGCCTCGTAACCATTGTCATTTGGATGTGTCTTACTCAGTGCTGCTGATGCGAAGAGGTTGAGGTCACCAGGGCCTATATCCTCAATCCTGCCTGTGACCACGGTGCCCCACCAGTCAATATCACCAATATTCTTGTTGTCCACCCCAAGTCCAAAGGGATCTGAGTTCCCTGGATAGGCAAAGATGCTGAAGGCCTTCTGCCACTGGAACTCAATGTGGAGATTCTCTGTGTCATAGGGAACAACATTGATTCCGATCATCTGTACATCCTTCATCCTGTCGTTGTCAGGCCTGAAGCCTGTGTCCATACCCTTTCCATAACAGATCTTGGCATAGGCCCCCTCTAACTTGTCTATTTCAGGTGCAACGCCAAGGGTAAGCCCATCAAAGGCATAGTCAACAAGTAAGGCAGGTACACCGGCTGTACCAACCTTTTCCCTGTTCTGCCTTATATTTGATGGGACACCACCTGTGGAAGGCCTTCTACCTATGGAGAACCAGACAGGAAGATCAAAGATGTTGCTCCATGTTGCATAGGCATAGTCAACCCTGAGGGTATTATCCTGTGGCACATGACCAAGGTTGCCATCCATGATTACATATCTGTCGGCAAAGAAGGGGCTCTGGTCAACATAGTCATTACCCCAGGCCTTGTACATTAGGATACGTGACTTTACCTGGATATTCTCCGTAACCTGTGCCTTGACGTTCAGTGCAAAGCGGTTTAGGAAGAGAGTGTCATTCTTTGCAGTATAGGAGTCTACTGCCGTGGAATATGGTACAGCATACACACCTGGAGTTGCGGTAGGCATGGCATAGTTAAAGTTTGCGGTCTGATTCCTGTCATACCCAACATGCTCGTGCACCTTTCCCTTTAGAGAGTCCAGCCTGAATCTGTAATCCCCGCCGATGGTAAGCCATGAGAACTTTTTTGAAACCTCTTTTGCTGACTCCTTCGCGTCCATTACATCTGCCTGCTGCTGCAACTGCTGGTTCTGAAGGTCCTCCATCTGTTTCTTCAGTTGCTGGAGTTGCTGAGATAGTTCCTGGATCTTCTGCATCAGCTCTTCCTGGGTGACAGCAAAACCTGTGGTGGGCATCAGTAGGAGGGCAACAACCAATACTGCCAAAAATCGTTTCATAAACACCTCCCTTACCTCCATGGTCAACGCCATAGAAGTATGTTTATCAGCCAGTAAGACTGGCCCTTCCCTCCTGAGAATTTTTATTTTTATTTTTTTATCTTTTCTTTATAGTTTCAAAGTTTATAAATTATATACCAAACGTTTGTACTCAAGTCAAGTAAAAAATTTCAAAAAATGCTGGTCAAGTCCGGAGCGTTCTTATGGTATCCAAAATCATCCAGTAGGGTTATAATATTTAAGGAAATATAGAAAGAGATATTTCCGGGGTGTGCTGTAACAGGACACTGTATGAAGATGCATGATTTTTGATAAAATATCTCTGAGATATAAAATGGGCGGTTAGCTCAGTTGGGAGAGCGCCAGAATCGCACTCTGGAGGTCGGGGGTTCAAGTCCCCTACCGTCCACCATTATTATTAGGGATTTTTTCCACTTTAGCCATTCTCCTCTACCTCAATCCCTAACTGTCTGAAGGTCTCTTTTATTTTGTCTTCATAGTCCTGCTCAGAGATAGAGCCATCTTTTGCATGTAGCTCAATCTCAAGGTTTGGCTTAGTCACGCATTGTGTTGACAGTCAGGCTTGTTTTTGAAAAAAGCGAGCTATGGTATGGAGAGGTTTCATTATTTGTTATCTTCTAAAATCTTCTCTATTTTAGGTTTTAGCATTGGTAATTCCTTACTGATTATATCCCACACGATATCATAATCAACAACAAAATAGCCATGAATCAATCGATTCCTCAGAGACACAATTTGAGGCCAGGGTATTTCCTGATATTTTCGTTGAATTTCTTCAGGAATCTGATTAGCAGCTTCTCCTAAGATTTCGAGATTTCTAACTACGGCATCTTTTGTTTTTTCGTCTTGAATAAAGTTTTCATAAGAACCCCCTGAAAGATAACCCTCAATCTTCACGATGCACTCCAAAATATCTGTTAGAAATAGCCTCCAGTCTCTTTTAGACATACACTAAGTCCTCTTTTATACTTTCCCATAGTAAATGCTTTTGCTTTACTGCTTTAACTGTTAGCAGGTCAACCTTTACATTCAGGAGGTTCTCAAGGTTATCCCATAACTCAAAGAACTTAAGCCCAATGGGTCTTTCTATTTCAACAAGAATATCTACATCGCTTACTTTGCTCTGCTCCTCTCTCGCATAAGAGCCGAATACGCCAAGAATAACTACCCCATATTTCTCTCTTATTTCCTCTTTATGCTCTGAAAGGATGCGTTTTATGTCCTTTAAGGTTTTCATTTTTCAATGTTCAGCATTGATTTTATGTCTTGATTTTGCATTTGTTGTTATTCTAAAAATTCCGCATCCCTAAATTTAATAAAACATCCCATCTTTTCTAAATTATATCAGAAAGTTAGCTAAAAATTATCTTACTCTGCTGACTTGCTACTGCCCGTTCTCAAAGTTAAGCCTTCTACGAGGTATAGGCTTGAGTTTCTTTTTAGTGCCTCCCAGTTTTGCCAGCCGTTTACTACTTTCAAGTGCAATCAATGCCTCAAGAGCGCGTCTTATCAGGGCTGTCTTTTCCTTTACCCCGGTCAGTTTAGTTGCCTTTTCTAATAATTCATCTTCAATATTAAGTGTTGTTCTCATTGTTTTCACTCCTTATGCAAAAATATTATGTATAATTATGCACGAATTGATTTTTTATTGTCTATCTACCTTTCTTTTTAAATCTTCAAAGGGCACTACATACCTTACCACTTCAACTTTTTTTGAGGGTTTAAATGCTCTGCAGGATTGTTAATTATATAAAGTTCCTGCTTTGTGGAGTTTGTTTGGCTACTTTTCTGCAATATCAGATGGTACTGCCATAAGCTTTATTGCTGAATATGTACAATATTATCCCCTGAATCCCTATCAAGAGGGATTCGGGGATATATGCATCATGACTTTCTCCATGGAACCTGAATATCTATTTGCCTGCCTGCTTCTTCAGGTATATAAAGAAATCTCCGTCAGTGGATAAGATCAGCCAGTCCTTATCAGAGAAGGTGGTTTTATAGGTCTCCATGGTTTTCAAAAAGGTATAGAACTTTCTGGACTCAGGGCTCTGATTATATGCCCTGGCATAAATCGCGGCTGCTTCAGCATCAGCCTTACCCATGATCTCCTGTGCCGTTCTGTAAGCATTGGATTGAATTCTCTTCAGTTCACGTTCTTTATTGCCCAGGATTTTGGATGCCTCACCCTGTCCCTCTGAGCGGAACTTGTCTGCTATCCTCTTACGCTCGGAGATCATCCTTTCAAATATCTTCTTTTGAACCTCTTTCACGTAATTAATCCGTTTAAATCTCAGATCAAGCAGTTCAATTCCAAGCTCAAGGGTACGTCTGGATGCTGCTTCAAGAATGGACCGTGTTATAACCTCCCTGCCAGAGCTTATTTTTGCTAAACTCTTTGCTACTTCACCAGCCAGCAGGCCTTCGCTTGTCAGATATTCCCTGTTGGTTGTACGTACCAGTTCAACCAGCACATGCTTGGCAATGGCATTTCGGGTTTCACCGTCCAGGATATCATCCAGTCGGGACTGGGCACCTCGTTCATCCCGTACACGCTGAAAGAAAAGCAGCGGATCTTTTATCCGCCAGCGTGCATAGGTATCCACCCAGATAAATCTCTTGTCCTTTGTGGGTACCTGATTGGGGTCACCGTCCCATTCAAGGAAACGCTTATCAAAGAAATGTGCCTCCTGGATGATGGGAACCTTGAAATGTATGCCCGGTTTTTTAATGGGCTTGCCTATGGGTTTACCAAATTGTGTGATTATCACCTGCTGCGTTTCATCTACAATGAATGCAGCAGAGACAAGGGCAATCAAGGCTATAAGCACAACCCCTGCAATTATTATATAGGTTAGTTTTTTCATTTTTTGACACCTCTTTCCTCAAGCTGGAACAATGGCAGTATCCCTGCGGATCTGTCATCAGTAATCAACTTTCTTCCTACCTTTTGCAGGATATCATTCATTGTTTCCAGATAGATACGCTGATATGTTACCTCTTTTGCCTTCATATACTCTATAAACACAGCATTGAACTTTGCTGCCTCACCACGGGCATTGTTGACCCGCTCCAGTGCATATCCCTTTGCCACCTCAATAGTCCTGTCTGCTTCACCTCGTGCCTTTGGGATAACCCTGTTGTATTCTGATTTTGCCTGGTTTATCAGTTTTTCACGCTCCTGCTGAGCCTCGTTGACTTCATTGAAGGCAGGCTTTACAGGCTCAGGCGGATTAACATCCTGCAACACCACCTGGTCCACCTTTATTCCCATCTCATATTGATCGCTTAACTCCTGAAGTTTTAAGGTAACCGTGCTGGCAACCTCCTGACGGCCGATGGTCAATACCTCGTCCACTGTCCGGTCGCCCACGACCTCACGCATAACAGCCTCATTGATATCCCGGAAGGTTGATACTGCATTCCTTACGCGAAACAGGAAGTTGTAGGGATCCTTGATACGGAATTGTACGATCCATTCCACCTCAGCAGCATTCAGGTCACCTGTTAGCATCAAGGACTCCTCTGGATATTTACTGGTAGAGTATTCGGTTCTGACACCTGGTGTGGTCGTCCGAAAACCAAATTCAAGCTTTAACTGTCGTTCAACAGGTACCTTGTAAACCTTTTCGATTCCAAAGGGCAGTTTAAAGTTCAGACCAGGGTCTGCTGTACGGGCAAATTTCCCGAATCGCAGAACAACACCAACCTCCTCTGTATCAACAGTGAACCATGAAGAATACAGAAGGATCACAAGCAGTATTGCAAGCACACCCCAGCCAACCAGCTTTGCATTGACCTTGGGCAAACGGAAATCTTTTAAATCCTTCAGATCAAATGGTGCCTTTGGCTCCATAAACATTTCTCCTTTCTGTTATGTACCCATTAATTAATGGGCTTATTAGATTATGAGGAATGCCAAAAATAAGGAAAACGTGAACAGGGAGAAGAATCTTTAATAGAATCTATGTCCTCTTTGAAGTGGTAAGCGGCTATTCTTTCCTGAAGATTGACTCCTTCTCGTACTTACTTATACTTCATTGTAGCAGTCCTTCAGGTTTTTGTCAATGCCAATCAAAAACTTGCACTTATGTGTGATTCACATAGATCGTTTCAATTTTCTTAACCGCGAATCTTTCCAATTAGTTGGGGATCAATGTATCAGGCATCCTTGGAAGGATAAGGGATAGTCTTATTTAGCAAATCTCCGCTTCTTTAGATAACGATATATGTATTCCAGAGTCAGGGCTCCTGATAAAGTTATTGCAGTACCGTACAGTGCATCCCGTTGGGTTTGCCACTGATAAGATAACAGTGACAGAAAGACAAATATAAGAATAAAGATGTTCAGGATTATGAATTTTCTATTGCCTCCAACATCTTTGGCAAGGCGATAATGGGAAATCAAGACAAAGATGTAAATA
>DROX01000220.1 GCA_011321725.1 Nitrospirota bacterium
AAGAAGAGGCCTCCGAAAAATCGCAGATTTTTCGGAGTAGAGAGGTGGTTCATCATGGCATTGATGCAATGGGATTTAAATAATAAAAGACAGAGTCTTTTAGGACTTAAGTGTATAGATAAGGGTCTTGATGTAAGATACATGAGGTATTGCTACATGGCATTCTTCACCACCTCTGGGCCTATAGGGTTTGTTTCTTTACTTGATTTAGTGTATAACAATAAAAAAGAGGTTACTTTATTGTTTAATCCTGTGGTTGGCTTATTTTTATGAGGTGCCCTGCCTTGACAGGGATTTCTTTTGGAGAGATATGAGGAAGATAGATGAATCAAGGGCTGATCATAGGTGGAATGGCTGATCCGGAACTGCTGGTTTTTGCGGAATTCAAGGATCAGTGTAGCCCCCTCAGGGGGCTACACTGAGAGATCTAACTGTTCTGGTCAATCAGCTTTTTCAGTGTCTCAGCGTTAACCGCTCCACTGATTTTACGTCCATTCTGGAAGATAAGGGAAGGTGTGCCTGTAATACCGAGCCTGCTGCCAAGTGATATGGACTCATCCACAGCTTTTGTGTTACAGTCCGGCCTGGGTAGTTCCTTCTTTGCAAAGGCATCTTCAAGCAGCTTGAGGGCCTTATCGTTTGTCTTCTGACACATTATGGCTTTTGATTTTTC
The DNA here is from genome assembly GCA_011321725.1 of Nitrospirota bacterium. Classification (GTDB taxonomy): domain Bacteria; phylum Nitrospirota; class Thermodesulfovibrionia; order Thermodesulfovibrionales; family JdFR-85; genus JAADHP01. The sequence goes on from DROX01000220.1 coordinate 674, forward strand.
ATATGCCTTCGGGTGTATCTGGACAAGGGGAAACATCTTTATGTAGAATGCCACGTCTTTACGTTCCTTCGTGATCTTTTTCAGCTCAGGATGAAGTTTTGCACAGTAAGGACAGTCTGGGTCATCAAAGACAACAACCTTCTTCTCTGCCTTGGGGTTACCAAGCACGATAGAGTCCTTCAGCGGAATCTTTGAGAAGTCAACCCTTGTGATCTCGTCGTATTTCTTCTTTGTCAGATTGGTAAGTGATTTCAGGTCATAAAGGGAACCACTGAAGAGGTACTGGCGTGCATCATCTATATAAAGTATTCCCTTTTTATGTCCACTCTGGATTATAACCTCCCAGAACCCTTTTACAGGTGCCTTCTTGACGGATAGTATCTTGACATTTGGTCCAAAGGCCTTCAGTGTCTCCTTTGCCTCCTCGGGTGTGAGACTGTAGGATGTGCCATAACCTGCCAGAAGAAGGGTGATTACGAGCAGTGTTGTAAGATGTCTCATAAAAAACTTCATCTAATCCTCCTGTTGAATTGGTTTGCAGGGCTTGAAACATCTGTCCCTTTGTTTTCAGTTCTGATATTCTAACATTTAATTATGAAGAATATGTGAATTTTTTTCTGTCCTCTTCCATCTCCTGTGTATCCACAGCCATTCAGTGGGATTCTCCCTTATGTAGGCTTCAATGTAGGAGGTAAAGGTCCTGGTATCCTCCCTGATTGCCTCTTCAGGATCGGGATTTTCAGAGAGTTTCACCTCCCTGTGTATCTCCATAATATGCCTCTCACCATTTCTTTTAATGAAGACCGGCAGAACAGGTGTGCCTGTCTTTCTTGCTATCACAGCAGGGGTCTTGATAGTCCAGGCAGGTCTTCCAAGGAAATCCACCAGTACGCCTTCACTGGGTAGCACCCCCTGGTCCATGAGTATCCCCACGGGCCGTCCTGCCTTCAGTTCCCTCAGTATCTCCCTTAATGCACCCCCTTTGTAGATCACCCTGTTTCCATATCTTGTGCGAATCCTTTCAACAAACCTGTTAAGGTAGGGGTTGTTTATCGGTCTTGCCACGACACTGATGGGGGTTAACCTGCAGGAGGCTGCAAGTGCAAGCAACTCCCAGTTTCCACAGTGGCCCGTGATAACAATGATCCCTCTGCCTTTCTGAAGGGCCTTGATGTAGTTCTCCTTACCTGTAATCACAACAGATTCAATGATCTCACCACCCCTGCCGTGGTATATCTTTATCACCTCCATGAGCGATCTGCCCAGGTTTTTGAAGTTTTCCTTTACAACCTCCCTGCTATCTGTAATATTGAGAGCCTCTGAGTTTGAGATAGTAAGGGTGAGGTTCTTGATGGCAATATCCCTCCTGCTTCTCCAGAGGTGATAGGCAAGGAGCCCTATCAGCGAGCCGGCGTGTAGTGCAGGTTTACGGGGCAGTAAGGCAAGTGGATAGGTAGCAAGCTGGATGATCAGGGCCTTGAGAAAGAATAGGATCCTCTTCATCACTGGTTGCTGTTTTCATTCTCCTCTTTTTCTTCTTCCTTGCCCTTTCCCTTTTTCTCCTTCAATGCCTCCCGCATCTCTGTCAATCTCTTCTCAACGAGATAGTGGAGGCTTCCTTCCGGATAGGTGCCATCTGGCTGGAGCTTGCCCGCAGGCAGTCCCATCAGTAGTTCAATACCCTCGTCAATATGATCAATACTATATATATGGAACTTGCCCTCCCTGACAGCCTCTATAACCTCCTTTCTTAACATGAGGTTCTTGATGTTTCTTTCCGGGATAATAACGCCATGTGAGCCATCAAGCCCCCTGAGTTTACAGAGATGGAAGAAGCCTTCTATCTTTTCATTGACACCCCCGATGGGTTGTACATTGCCGTTCTGGTCCATGGAGCCGGTAATAGCAAGGTTCTGTTTTATCGGTACACCAGAGATGGCGCTCAGAAGGGAGTAAAGCTCCGCACATGTGGCACTGTCACCCTCTATCATGCCATAAAGCTGCTCAAAGGTAATGGATGCGGAGAGTGTAATGGGTTTTTTCCGAGCATACATCCTGCCGAGATAGTTGCTTAAAATGAGGATGGCCTTTTCATGGATCTTGCCGGACAGCTTTGTTTCTCTCTCAATGTTGACGATTCCCGCCTTGCCGGTGTACACGGTGGTTGTTATCCTTGAGGGTTTACCAAAGCTGTAATCACCAAGGCTCATTACGGCAAGGCCATTTATCTGGCCTACCCGTTCACCTGAGGTCTCAACAATAAGTGTGCCCTCATCCATGAGTTCCCTTAACCGTTCCTCTATCTTGTTATGACGATATATCTTTTCCTCAATCGCCTTCTCCACATGCCTGTCTGAGACAATGGTGCTTTCCTCGGTCTTTGCCCAGTAGTGTGCCTCCCTGATGAGGTCTGATATCTCGCTGAACTTTGATGAGAGCTTGTTCTGGTGTTCAGCAAGCCTTGAGCCATACTCCACGATCTTTGATACACCAGAGGGGTCAAAGGGCAGGAGGTTTTCTTCCTTTGCCTTTGCTGCCACAAAGCTTGCATAGTTCATGACGGACTCATCGGTTCTGTCCATCTGGTTGTCAAAATCAGCCTTTACCTTGAAGAGTTCCTTATATTCCTCGTCAAGATTATAGAGGAGATAATAGATAAGGGGGTTTCCAATGAGGATAACCTTTACATCAAGGGGGATTGGTTCTGGTTTCAGCATGGCTGTGGTAACGAGACGATACTGTTCCCATATATCCTCAATCTTCACCTCCCTGTTTCGCAAGGCCCGTTTGAGTGCATCATAGGAGAAGAGGTTCCTCAGAAGGTCAAGGGCATGGATGACTATATAACCGCCATTTGCCCTGTGGAGGGAGCCTGCCTTTATCATCGTGAAGTCTGTAACAGCCACCCCGTACTGGAACTTGTGCTCAATCCTTCCGAAGAGATTGTAATAGGTGGGATTGGTCTCAAAGACGCAGGGTGCGCCTTTCAGATTCCCATTGTTTACAAGTACATTCACTGCATACTTGTTGTATGTTGTCTCCTGTCTGGGCATCTTGGTGAAGGGCAGGGGAGGTGTGGGCTGCTCCTCAGCCGGGCTCTTGAAGTCCTCAAGATTCTCAAGTATGTCCTCTCTTACATCATCAAGATAGGATATGATCTTTTCATTGTTTGAGTATTTTGATTTTAGCTCATCAATCATCTGTCCGAGGACAGAAAGGGCTGCCTCTCTTTCAAGTTTTTTCAATAGCTCTTTGACAAGCTTCTCACCAGCCCTGAGGGTCCTTACCACATCATCAAGTTTTTCCTGAAGCAGCCTTCCCAGTTCCTCTATCTTTTTCTTTGTCTTGTCATCAAGGTTCTGGAACTCCTCCTCGGAAAGAGGTTCTCCAGTCTTTTTTATGGGAACAATAAAGAAGCCACCCACTGTCCTTCTTATTGAAAACCCCTTGGATTCAGCCTCCTCCTCAAGGGATGTGAAAAGATCCTTCTGTCGCTTCTGGAACTCCTCAAGTATCTTGCTCTTCTGTTTCTCATACTCCTTTGATTCAAAGACCTTGGGGATCTCAACCTTCAGGGAGTTGATCAGTTCCTCCATGTCTTTCTGGAATTCCATTGCCCTGCCAGGTTCAAGGGAGATGGCAAGGGGCGAGTCCGGCTCTTTGAAGTTGTATACGTAACACCAGTCAGAAGGAACGGGCTCTTTTTCAGCCTTCTTTGATATCAGGGCCCTGATGGTGGATGTCTTGCCTGTGCCGCTCTCACCAAGCACATAGATATTGAACCCCCTGCTTTCAAGACCCAGTCCGAAATCAATTGCCCTCAGGGCGCGGTTCTGACCAATGGTCCCCTCAAAAGGTGGGAGTTCCTCTGTTGTCTTGAAGCTGAAGAAGTTAGGGTCACAACACCTGTAAAGGTCCTCTTCTGCCAGTCTCCTTGCCATAAACCCTCCTCCTGATAAAAATTATTTACATTATATCAGATAATGTTTTTTTTCTGCTTGAGTTCATTTGTTACGAAAAATGCCACAACTCTCCGACCTCTGATCGGAACTCTACTGCTACTAATTGCATGATTTGGTTATAATAGATTGATCATGAAAAAGAAGATCCTCTATCTTGATTGCTCCTCTGGTGTCAGCGGTGACATGTGTCTTGGTGCACTGATTGATTGTGGCGTGCCCTTGGATGAGCTGACAGGGGCACTTGAGGGTCTGAAGGTGGGGGGATACAGGATTGAAAAGAGGGAGGTGAAGAGGGCCGGTCTTCGTGGATGTAAGATAGATATAGAGATCAGGGACGACACAAAGAGGAGACATCTTGCTGATATAAAGAGAATCATTGAGGGCTCTGAACTCAGGGATGAACTCAAGGAACGTTCTTTGGAGGCATTCCGAAGACTCTTTGAGGCTGAGGCAAGGGTTCATGGTAGTGAGCCTGAAAGGATTCATCTTCATGAGCTGTCTGCCATAGATTGTCTTATTGATATAACAGGTACCCTCTTCTGCCTTGATTACCTCTCTGTTGATCTGGCCCTCTCTTCACCCGTAAACCTTGGAGGCGGTTTCGTGAGGACCGAGCATGGCAGGCTTCCCGTGCCTGCGCCTGCCACACTGGAGTTGCTGAGAGGCTGGCCTGTCTACTCCACGGGCATCAAATACGAGCTGACAACACCCACAGGCGCGGTTATTCTCTCAACCGCATTCAGACCTTCCGAGGAGATACCTTTGATGCGTATTGAATCCATCGGTTATGGAGCCGGCTCAAAGGAAATAGAGGCACAGCCCAATATACTGAGGGCCATGCTTGGATATGAAGACAGAGACAGGGATGTCACGGAGAGGGTTGTCCATATTGAGACAAATATTGATGATATGAACCCCCAGGTCTATGAGTATATAATGG
>DROX01000221.1 GCA_011321725.1 Nitrospirota bacterium
ATGACCTGTGCATCCTGTGTAAAGGCAGTTGAGAATGCCCTGTCCAGATTAGAGGGGGTACATGAGGTAAACGTCAATTTTGCATCCGAGAAGGCCACCTTGAAGATAGACAGAGATCTCCCCCTTGAATCCCTCATAAAGGCAATAAAGGATGAGGGCTATGATGTGGTGACAATTAAGCAGGACTTCTCTGTCAGGGGCATGACCTGTGCCGCCTGTGTTGGTGCTGTGGAGCGGGCATTGAAAGGACTCTTCGGTGTTATTGATGTAAACGTGAACCTGGCAACCGAGAAGGCCACGGTAGAATACATCCCCACAATCGTCGGATTTGATGATTTCAAAAGGGTTGTTACAGAGCAGGGTTATGAACTTCAGACCATAACAGGAGAGTTTATTGACAGGGAAAGACAGGAAAGGGAACGTGACTACCTGGATCTCAAAAGGAGATTCGTGGTCAGTGCTGTGCTGTCCGCTCTTATCCTGATAGGAAGCCTTACCAGCATCCCTTTACTCTCCAACTGGTTTGTCCTGTTCATACTGGCCACACCTGTTCAATTCTGGGCTGGCTGGCGCTTTTACAGGGCCGCACTCCTTGCGCTCAGGCATCTATCCACAAACATGAATACCCTTGTCGTGGTTGGCACCTCTGCTGCCTACCTCTACAGCGTGGTGGCTACATTCCTTCCAGAGATATTTGAGGCAGGGGGACTCAAACCCCATGTCTACTTTGACACATCTGCTGTGATTATCACCCTCATACTGTTCGGAAGACTCCTTGAGGCAAGGGCAAAGGGAAGGACATCTGAGGCGATAAGAAAACTCATAGGGCTTCAGGCCAAGACGGCAAGGGTTGAAAGGGATTCCGCCGAGGTGGAGATACCCGTTGAGGAGGTTATAGTGGGTGACACCGTTGTGGTAAGACCTGGTGAGAGGATACCTGTAGATGGCATCATAATAGATGGCTACTCCTCAGTGGATGAGTCCATGCTTACAGGGGAAAGCCTCCCGGTGGAAAAACGCGTGGGTGACCTTGTTTATGGCGGGACAATAAACAAGGAGGGACGTTTCAAGATAAGGGCCACCAAGATAGGCAAGGACACTGTTCTTGCTCAGATCATACGCCTTGTTGAAGAGGCCCAGGGAAGCAAGGCACCGATACAGCGACTTGCAGACAAGGTTGCTTCAATCTTCGTTCCCACGGTCATCGGCATTGCCTCGGTTACATTCCTGATCTGGTACTTCTTTGGACCCGAGCCGGCATTCACCAGGGCAATGATGAACTTCATTGCTGTTCTCATAATCGCCTGCCCCTGTGCACTTGGGCTTGCCACTCCCACAGCCCTTATGGTAGGTACTGGCAAGGGTGCGGAAAGGGGAATCCTTATACGTGATGCAGAGGCACTGGAGATAGCCCATAAGATAGACACCGTTGTAATGGACAAGACAGGCACCATAACCAGGGGTGAACCAGAACTTGTTGATATAATCTCACTGAACTCTGCATCCACAGAAGACCTGCTACTTCTCGCCGCATCCCTTGAGAGGGCATCTGAGCATCCCCTTGCCGAGGCCATCTACAGGGCTGCTGAAAAATACAATCTCAGATTGAAGGAACCGGAAGAGTTCAGCGCAATACCAGGTGGAGGCGTAAGCGGTATACTTGACAGGAAAAGGGTCTTCATAGGCAACCTGAATCTTCTTGAGAAGGAGGGCATTGACATCTCAGCAGTCAAGGAACAGGTGCTGAGATTGAATTCAGAGGGCAAAACAGCAGTAATCCTATCTGTGGAAGGTCAGGCACAGGCAATATTTGCCATTGCTGACTCGGTTAAGGAAACCTCCAGGCAGGCCATCGCTGAGCTGAAGAATATGGGTATTGAGGTGGTAATGCTCACAGGCGACAACGAGAGAACAGCACGGAGGATCGCCCAGGAGGTTGGCATAGACAGATTCTTTGCAGAGGTACTGCCCGAGG
>DROX01000222.1 GCA_011321725.1 Nitrospirota bacterium
CTGCAGCATTCTCTTTACAGAGGACATGCAGCACAGCCAGGTGATTGAAGATGTCCTCACGATCAAAAACCCCTTTAACGAAACCCACGCTTCTTAAATGAATATTTAGTGATGAGTCTCAGGCTTCCGGTTATAGCCTACGATATCCCCTATAACAGGGCAACCACTGAAAACAGAGCCCTTTATTTCAAGGCCAGTAACGATCTTGCAAGGATTTTACGAAACATAACCGAACCGGAAAGACAAAACATCTCAAGAGCCATGAAGCAGATCGCCACCACCCGCTACACCTGGCACCACATCACCCAAAAACTCACCCCCGCCCTGAAAAAGTGCACTTCGTAAGTGGATGTTTTTTGGCTGGCTGAATAGGTTAAACTAAAACAGGAGGCTGAAAATGAGAAGGGACCCATTAGTAAATGATTCGGTTTATCATATTTTTACTAAAAGCATATCCGGCTACAGGATTTTTCGTTCTCAGAGGGATTACAATCGGATGGTGGAAATGATCAAATTCTACAGATACGAGAAACCTCCTTTCAGATTTTCTGCTTATATTAACCGTATAAACAAGGACAAATTCATTGCGAAGTACCTTGCAGACAGGGATCATCTGATTGAAGTCATAGCCTACTGCCTTATGCCCACTCACCTGCATTTTATACTGAAGCAGCTTAAGGATAATGGAATCTCTGTCTTTATGAAAAACCTCCTTGACAGTTACACCAGATACTTCAACACAAAAAACAACAGAAAAGGCCCTCTGTGGCAGGGGAGGTTCAAGAGTGTCCTTGTGGATGATGACGAACGGTTGCTTCATCTGACCCGGTACATTCATCTTAATCCCACATCGGACGAACTTGTTGAGAAACCGGAGGACTGGAAGTATTCTTCCTATAGAGAATACCTCGGCCAAAGCAATGATGGTATCTGTAATTATTCAGATTACCTGAGTATTGAGCCCGGTGATTACAGAGAATTTGTGGAATCACGAATGGATTATCAAAAAGAACTCAACATACTCAAACACCTCCTCTGAGCCAAAAAGTGCACTTCGTAAGTGGATGTTTTTTCGGGTTTGGAGCATCCAATGAGAGGAGTTGGGTCTATAGGGATTTTCTATTTGTAATATCGTAAACTTTTTATTAAAATATCTCTAAGCACTAATTCTTGGTGTTCTGAAACAGGGTTTCAGGGAGGTGCTCTATGTTAGTGGATGCAAGGGGGCTTGGCTGTCCCAAACCGGTGATGCTTGCAGATGAGGCCCTGAGCAGTATAAAGGAGGGTACCGTAGAGGTACTTGTTGATAACGAGGCATCTGTAAAGAATCTCCAGAGATTTGCAAGAAAGAAGGGCTTTTATTCAGAGGTCAAGAAGGATACAGACCACTGGAAGGTCTTTATCACAAAGGGATATACCTGTGATACCTCGGCAGATGAAGCAGAGGGAGGCGAAAAGAAGAAATTAATGATGATAATCGGTACCGATACATTGGGTAAGGATGAAGAGATTGGCGGGATACTGATGAAGGGTTTCCTTGAAACACTCAAGGTGTCAAAGGAGGTTCCCGATACCATTTTCTTTCTGAATGCCGGCGTCAGGCTGACCACAGTGGTTGAAGAGACTGTTTCAGTCCTGAAGGAACTGGAGAGTATGGGTGTGGAGATCTTTTCCTGTGGTACATGTCTGAAGTATTACAACCTTGAGGATCAGCTGAAGGTTGGCTACAGGGGCACCACTGGTCATATTGTGGAGGGATTACAGGAATTTGAGAAGGTGGTATGGATTTAGCCGTTATTCACCTTCATTGCCAAGCAGCGCATCCACAAACTCCCCGGGAATAAAATCCCTCAGGTCATCAATGCCCTCGCCAACACCTATCAGTCTTACCGGGATGTTAAGCTCCTTTTTTATCGCAAAGACAATCCCACCCTTGGCTGTACCGTCAAGCTTTGTCAGGGCAATGCCCGTCACACCTATGGCATCATTAAACATCTTTGCCTGTCTTAGTGCGTTCTGACCTGTTGTTGCATCAACCACAAGGAGTGTCTCATGGGGAGCGCCTGGCATGGCCTTGTTTATTACCCTCTTGATCTTCTTCAGCTCCTCCATGAGGGGCATCTTGGTATGGAGCCTGCCGGCGGTGTCAACAATCACGACATCCACACCCCTTGCCTTTGCTGCCTCAACTGCATCAAAGGCCACGGCAGCAGGGTCAGACCCGCTCTGATGTTTTACAATCTGTGCACCTGACCGCTCTGCCCATATCTCAAGCTGTTCTATTGCCGCTGCCCTGAAGGTATCAGAGGCTGCCAGGATCACACTGTGCCCTTCAGAGTAGAGCCTGCTTGCCAGTTTTCCAATGGTTGTGGTCTTGCCCACCCCATTCACCCCAAGGGTCAGTACAACAAAGGGACGTTCCTGATAGAGTACAAAGGGCTGCGGAAGCCCCAGTATCCTTAACATCTCCTGCTTTAGATACCTCTTTACACCCTCATAATCCTTGATCCTGCCTGCCCCGACCTCTTCACGAAGTCCGTCAATTATCTCCATTGTGGCATCCATGCCTATATCAGAGGTGATGAGTATTTCCTCAAACTCATCAATGGTGGAATCGTCTATCTTCCTGCCCTTGAAGACCTCATCCAGCCTGCCCACAAAGTTCTGTCTCGTCTTTGTAAGGCCCTTCTTCAATCTGTCAAAGAGTCCCATCAGTCCTCCAGCCTAAAAATACTTGGCACCATTCTGTAAAAGTCTGGCTTTTATAACATACTGGTTCTTCATTACCTCTCCCTTGAGGGGGATTGGATAGCAGCTCCCGGCGCCCTCCTTCAGTCTATCCAGAGGGTAACGCACATTGCAGTACTTGCATACAAGGTAAAATCCATCCACCCTGAAACCCATCTTATGGGGATAGCATTTCATACATGCATCAAGATAGGACTCAATCCTGTCCCCTATCTTGATGACAAAAAAGTCAACCACCTTTTTGTCAGTCCTGTAGCTGTAGAATAAGGGTTCTGTATCCTTCAGCCCTGTTATGTCAAGCACTATCAGGCCATCTCGTTCCCTTACCTCCCTGTAGTGCGACTTTTCATTGCAGGAGTTGATAAAGAGTGTAAGACAGAAAATCAGTAGGATTATGAATCTTCCGCTTCTTGGCATCTCTTATAGTGTTAATTCTTCTTTATGGGATGACCTTGTTCAGCTGGTATTCAACAATGCCTGTGGCTCCTGCCTTCTTTAGCTTGGGAATCAGGTCTCTAACCTGCCTCTCCTCTATCACCACATCCAGGTCATACCATCCCTCTTCACTAAGCTGTGAGATCGTTGGGGAGTGCATTGCCGGCAGCAATGACATCACCTTCTTCAGTGATCGCTCAGGCACGTTCATCTTGAGCCCTACCCTCTCCTCTGCCTCAAGGGCACCCCTGAGGAGCATGACAATGTTTTCCATCTTCTGCCTCTTCCATGGATCCTTCCATGATTTCTTGTTCGCAATGAACCGCGTTGTAGACTCTAAGATAACTTCCACTATTCTGAGCTTGTTTGCCCTGAGGGAGGTACCCGTCTCGGTGAGTTCCACTATGGCATCGGCAAGGTAGGGAGGCTTGACCTCTGTCGCACCCCAGGAAAAGTCCACGATAGCCTTTATCCCCCTTGACTTGAGGAACCTCTTCGTATAACCCACAAGCTCTGTTGCGATCCTCTTTC
>DROX01000223.1 GCA_011321725.1 Nitrospirota bacterium
AAAAATCGCAGATTTTTTGGGGCAGAGACAGGAGGTCTGCCGAGAATGAGACGAAAAATCAGTGCCCCTTGCCATTACTATAACTTTCAATGTTTACAGGATAGTAGTGATCTGTTTTTAAAAATTGGGGAAATTCCTGTTCCACCGGGGCTTGACAATATCAGGGATAAACAGGTAATTTATATATTGAAGTGGGGCTGTAGCTCAGTTGGGAGAGCGCGTGAATGGCATTCACGAGGTCGGCGGTTCGATCCCGCTCAGCTCCACCAATGAAACTCCTCCTGCCTGTTTTCCACAGGAATTAACCTAAAGAGGATAACGTATTGCCGTGAGAACCTCGTGGATATTCTCTTTCAGCACCATATCATGTGTCTGTTCATCGTTAAGGAAAAAAAGCATAAGTTCAGTAAAGTTTGTAAAATGAAAGAGCGAGTGTTTTTTTGTAAAAAGAAGCAGATCAATCAGGTGTTTTTTTGCAGCATTACGCAGAACCTCCGGGCTGTCACTGGCAATACAGTTAAGCAGAAAGGCCATTGAGACATTCCCCTTGGTTGGCCACATCTCGGAAATCTTCTTCAGACATTTCTCAACGTCACGCTTTTTGCTGAGACCTTCCATGACCATCCCTCCATTCTTGCAGAATTTACATTATGCGGTTAAATTCATTATCACAGAGATCTTCTTTCCCCTGTACTGGTTTATCAATGTCTTTAAAGGATATTTTTTATATCAGGCTGGCCAGAATTTCAGCCTTTTTATCCTTGAATTTTCATCTGTGGGACAATATATCATTTCGGGGAAGTTTTTATCAAGTATTTTTGTCTGCAAGAGGGTCTGGAATAAATACATCCCTTCGGGTCATCTTGAGATGCCATTGTCGAGCATGACGGGGCAATCCAGTCTTGGAAATATAAAATGGATTCTCCAGTCAAGATGGAGTACGACATGCGATTCAGTATTACTTCTCAGTGCCCGCCATTACCGGGAACCACCAGGCTGGATAATTCTTCCTCGTAGCCAGGGCCAGGAGATACCCTTTCACCCTTTTCTGTATTTACAGGGATATTTTCCCTTGTTTCCCCTGAAAGTCTGAACCAGGAGATAACCGTCTTGAGCTCTGAGGCCATCCTTGCCAGCTCCTCCGTGGCTGTATTGATCTGGGCCACAGCCTCACGGGATGAATTTGAAAGGCCTGACAGGTTCTCCATGTTTGTTGATAACTCTTCAATAGCTGCTGACTGCTCCTCTGTGGCAGTGGCTATGGACTGTACCATCTCAAGACACCTCTCAGAAGCGCGAACAATCCCCTCAAGGGCATCCTTTGCCCTTTCGGCAAGTTCCACACCTTCCTCAGCCTTTTCCTTGCCAAGTTGCATGCTGTTTACTGATTTTTCCGTATCATTCTGAATCCTCGTAATCATCTCGGATATCTCATCCGTTGCCTTGGCGGTCCGTTCTGCCAGCTTTCTTACCTCATCTGCAACCACTGCAAACCCCCTGCCCTGCTCACCTGCCCTGGCTGCCTCAATTGCCGCATTAAGGGCAAGGAGGTTTGTCTGGTCTGCTATGTCATTTATGACATTCACTATCTCGCCGATCTGTTTACTGTTTTCTCCCAGCTTCTCAATTGTCTCTGCTGACTCGTCAACGGTCCGGGCTATCTCTATCATGCCCCTTACAGCCTCTTCAACGACATTCTTGCCGTTTTCAGCCTCTGATACAGACTGCTTTGCTGCCTCAGCAGAGTCAGCAGCATTCTTTGCCACATCCATGATGGTCTGTGACATCTCAGTGGCAGCAGTGGCAGCCTGCTCAACCTGGCCTGTCTGTTCCTCAATACCCGAGTAGATCTGAGATGTTGCAGTTGATGTCTCCTCAGCACTGTTTGCCAGGCTCAAGGTGACATCATTAATCCTGCCTGTCATCTGTCGGAGCGTTCTGATCATGTTGTTGAAATCATCTGTCATCTCACCGAACTCATCATTGCTCAAACGTCTGAGTTCACTGGTAAGGTCACCATCCGAGACCCTCTTGATACCCCTCTTAAGTTCCTGAATGGAGCTGATGATCTTCCTGATGATAAGGAGAGCAACTGCAAGGGACAAAATGATGGAAGCAACTGTAACAAGAAGAAGTATGTTGTCCATCCTCTTTACACGACTTTCAAGGGCTTTCATTTTGTTCTCCTGCGTCTCCTCAGCCATCTCGGCCATCCTCACAAAGGTATCCATCAGAGACTGATCAATACCCTCTCCAACCCTGTCAAGCCTCTTGATATCATCTGTCTTTTCCTTTGCCCTGTCAAGCATGGACATGCTCTGGCTGTAGGCATCCAGCCTTGCAGTGGCCTCATCCAGCAGGGCCTTTTCTTTTTCATCAGACATCAAATCCCTGTAACTGCTCAGCGCCTCCTTGAGATTCTTAAGACGCTGAAACCATTCATCCCTGTATTTGCTATCACCTCTTAGGAGGTATTTCTTGTATTCGTTTACAGCAGACTGAAGCTGTACCTCTGCCTTCTTTGCAGCCTCGATCTTGCCACCAGAGGTCCTGACCAGTTCATTAATACCTTTTGTAAGACGACTTGTAATATAATATGAAGCCAATGTAACGGAAAGGAAAACAACTGCCATCCCCACAACAAGTCCGCCAAGTTTTTTTGCTACTGTTAATCTCATTATCATTCCTCCTTGGATCAAACATATCTTTCTCCTATGGAGAGCTATCTTAATCTTCTTTTTTCAGAGCCTCTATTTCTCTTATTGGTACTTATCGGCTAAAAAATAAATAAACTTTAATTCTTTAAATTTATTTTTTTAATCTTTATTAGAAAAATTGTATTTTATTCCGTTATGAATAGTTACCTTCATCAGAAGGCTGGATAATGCCCGAGCCGGTCATGAAGGCATTGAATCTGTAACCCAGGGTGGTTACACAACGGTGAAATTTATCCCTTTTTGTGAACCATGACTCCCAAAAAAATTCCCTTCTCTGCCTCGCTGTCCAGTACATTTCAATATAACCTCACGGGAGATTTTGCAATCTTAATTTATACTTATCGTCCCTAATTGGGAAAACTTTAATCCCTCTGTGCAGGCATGTGGGAAAGAAAAAACAGAACCGGTCATGTCTTTATTCAACCTCGCAATGCAGGGGCAGACCTGAATAAAAAGATGCAATACCCTGTGTCCCCGGGTGGAAGGATGCCAGTAAGGCCGTGGAACTGTTGCCCAAGAGTGGTGATGAACTGGTATGCCCTATAGGGTTTCTTTAAGATGGGGTGGATACCCCTGTATCCCTGGTACGGGTCTATCATGACCTGTTCGCAAGCCAGTGTTCAAACTCCGGGAAGAGCCTTCTGACAAGGAAATCAAAGAACATCTTTTCCCTTTTATCCCAGACCCTCCACTTTTCCGAGAGGAACCTTGCAAACAATACCTCAAGCTCTTCAAGGACATCATGTTCCTTCTCTGTCCTGTAGATCGGCCCCCTGCCGCTTATCAGCCATTCCTCGCTCACATTCAACTTTGAACAGACCCTTACAAGGAAAGACAGTGACGGTTCCCTTCCGTTCAGGTAGTAGTGAAGCGTTGATACAGGGATATCAAGAATCCTTGAAAATTCCTTGATCGTACGGTTACCCTTCAGAAGATTAAGCCTGTGCCTGAAACCATGCATCCTCATACCTCCTTCCTGTTTGTGAAAATTTTCACTATTACGATTGACATCAACCTGTCGGATGATTATAATAAAATTATATCGGAAGCAAGGTTTTCTAACTTTATAATTCTTAGCACAAACTTTATGATAAACAGAGCTTTATCGTTGTCATTAATATAACTTAATGAGTACCAAATTTTAAAATGAAACGTCTTCTTCTGCTTGCCTTTTGTGGAATTGTTCTTATATTCCTTCTTTCGGGAATCCTCATAGGAATAAGCATCTCAACAATGGAAAGGAACTACAGTACACTTGAGACAATAAACCGGACCCTCCTTGAAAGGACAACCTGCATGAACAGCGTTGATGCCCTGACGAGACAGCTCACTTTAGGGCTTAAAAACAAAGACAGGGGAAACCTTGCTGAAGTAACAACGGGGCTTATAAAGCAGTGCAAGGGATGTCATGACAGGGGGCCTGTCACGGCGGAGATAAAAAGGCTTGAGGCCGAGCTCCAGAATGTACAGAAATCCCTCGCATCAGTGCGGACTCCTGTCAGGGACCCTGTGAATGCGGGTATTACAGGCCCCTTGTACAGCAGCCTCTTCAGGATCAGGGGTTTTGCCGAAGGCTCCCTCCTTGAGATGAACAGGCTCCTGAAAGGATACTTCTCCAGTATTGAAAACACCGCACAGACCGCCAAGTGGATCTTCATTTTTTCCCTCTTCACGGGCGCATTCTCCACAGCCGTTCTGGGGCTTTTCGTCTTCAGAAAGGTATCCTCTATTGAGAGGGACAATGATGAGAAGAACCGTGTGATCCAGGACTGGGCCAGCCAGTGGCAGCAACTCTTTGATTCCATGGCTGACATGATAGCCATAGTGGATGAAAGATGTACCATAGTGAATGCCAACCAGGCCTTCCACAGGGCCTTCGGGGATAACATCACGGGCAGGGATATCTGTGGTATGCTCCATATTCCCTGCATGATGAAGGACCGGGCAGGACATCCGCTGCCTGAGATTTCAAGGATCGTCCATGCTGACAACAGGGTCTTCTCCTTCAGGACCTATCCGATGATGGACAGGACAGGCAGGCATATTATAGTCCTGAGGGATATAACAAAAGAGTACGAGCTTGAAAGAAGGACCATGCAGGCCGAACAGCTTGCGAGCCTGGGACAACTAACAGCATGTATTGCCCATGAGATCAGAAACCCGCTCACAGGGATTGTTGGTTATGCTGAAATCCTCACCTCTCAACCACTGGACAGTCCGGCATCAGGGTATGTAAAAAAGATCTACAACTCTGCCAAAAGGATAAATGCCGTGGTGGAAGATATGCTCTTTTACGCAAAAAGCTCCAGGCTCAGGAAAAGTGATGTTAACATCAATGAGATTATAGATGAGGTGGCGGACGAACTCTCCGACAGCCTCAGCAGGGGTGATGTAAAACTGGTCAGAAACTATTCCAGTCTGCCACGCCTCTGCCTTGACAGGGAGCTGATCAAGATCGTTATCAACAACATCATCCGCAATGCGGTACATGCAATAACCACCTCTGGTACAGGAGACTGCATCTCTGTAAGCACCTTCAGGGACAGGGATTCCGTAAAAATCACAATAAAGGACAACGGTCCGGGGATAAAGAAGGACAATCTGGGCAGGGTCTTTGATCCCTTCTTCACCACCGGCACAAAGAGCACGGGCACAGGCCTCGGGATGTGGATGACCTACAACTTTGTCAGGGCCCACCAGGGTGATATCCGTGTCAACAGCAAACCAGAGGAGGGGACGGTCTTTGATATCACCTTTCCCATAGAACAGATGGTCGGGCTGAAGGGGTATACCGAAAGGTGTAAGCTGTAACAGAGTTCCCCGTAGTGCCTCATTCCTTAGCAGCAGAGGAACTCCTTCTTACATGTATCACCCTCTGGATCACCGTGACATGTGTAAAGATGCAGAGTATCCAGAGAACGGGTATAAAATAGCCTGTAAGGCACGCAAAGGCCGTTAAAATCACGCGCTCCGGCCTTTCCATCAGGCCTGTATGGCAGTCTATCCCGAGGGCCTCCGCACGCGCCCTTGCATAACTTATAAGGAGTGCACCCACAAGTGTAAAGAGGCTCAGAATAACACCAGCCATCTCACCCTGGAGATACATGTAGGTGGCTATGGAGAGGAACACAAAGGCATCGGAGTATCTGTCCAGAACAGAATCAAGAAAGGCACCAAACCTTGTTACCCGACCATTGGTCCTTGCCACAATCCCGTCAAGCACATCAAAACCACCCCCAAGGAGAATCACAAGGCCACCTGCAAGGGGGCTGTAGACGATCAGTGCTGCACCTATTACAGTTACCACAAAACCGGTGACGGTGAAAAAGTTGGGGGTAAGCCTTATCCTTTTCGCGATCGGTTCAAGGGGCCTGTCCAGGAAATGTCCGAATTTTGCACTTATCATGGTTATTCAATGGATATCTGCGTGACCCTGACCTCCTTCTTGGGCAGCACCAGGGTCAGCACACCATCCTTGATGGTGGCCTTTATCCTTTCCTTATCAACTGTATCAGGAAGGAGGAAGGAACGCTGGAAAAAGCCACAGCTGCACTCCAGCCTGTGATACAGGCCCGTCCTTTTCGTCGCCTCGCTGTAAAGCATCCGGTATCCCTTCAGGACAAGGATATTATCCTCCACCTTGATCTCAAGGTCCCTGTCGGTTATCCCCGGCAGCTCTGCCTTGACCACAAACCCTTCCTCCATCTCGTAGACATCAACACGGGGATACCATGAGACAGCCTCGTTGCAGACAAGCCCGGAGTGGGACAGCACATCCTCAAAGAGCCGGTTGCCCCTCTCATGAAAAGAGGATAGATCCTTGCCTATACCCTTCCTTGCCTTCATGGACGTCTCTCACAATGCATTTATGAACTCCCTTGAGTTTATTCTGTCAACCACTCTATAGTTTATATGAGCATCAACAAGTTCCTCAACCCCTGCCAATACCCCTTTGTCCACCTTTATTCTTTTCAGTATAGCAGGTTCTATCCTTGAAAGGTACTGATACAGCCTCTGCACAGAGGGCTCAAGAACAATAAACCTCTCACCCCCCTCTGCACATTTACTGCACAGCATTGCACCCTCGGAGAGATAGAACCTGTCTGTATCTTCCCCGCACCTGATACAGCCTCTCAATACAGGGGCAAAGCCTGTATACCCGAGCAATTTTATCTTGTAGTAAAGCATATACAATGGGTCGGGCCTGCCGTCAAGGAGTGATAGTGTATCAAGAAGGAGCTTAAAGACCCGGGGGTTCCTCTCCCGTGGAGGCAGTGTGCGCAAGGTGAGCTCCAGTATCTCCGATATCTTCAGGTAAATGCTCATGGATTCTCTCAGCTGATTGAAGGGCTTTATAATGTCAGAACGGGTTATCCTTGGCAGGGTAGCCTGCTCCTTACCGTAGAGCGATATTCTTGCAAAGGTGAGCGGCTCAAGGCTGCTCCCGAATCTGCTGCCCACCTTTCTTGGACTCTTTGCATATGCATCTACTATCCCCAGATCCCCCGTCAGGTACGTTACAATGAGATCAGCTTCCAGATGGGCACGGTTCCGAAGAACGATGGCATCGGTGGTCCTTATCATCTACATTATGTTCCCGAAGTCTTCTGGTTTCAGGTTCTTCAACCACTCTTCAAGTTCATCCGACTGTCTTCTCTCAATGATACCATCCTCCACAAATATGGGTGCATTCACCCTCAGTGCAATGGCCACCGCGTCACTGGGTCTTGAGTCAATGGGGATCTCCCTGTCGCCATCTATCAGGTAGAGCACTGCATAATAGGTGTTGTCAATGATATCAGTAACAATAACCCTTGAGACATCAACATGAAGGGTGTGAAGGATGTTTTTCAGAAGGTCATGAGTAAGGGGGCGTGGCGTTACAACCCTGCCCAGAGCAAGTGCAATAGAGTCAGCCTCGGGTTTTCCTATCCATATGGGAAGTGTCCTTGCTCCGTCTATCTCTTTGAGAAGGAGAATATACATACCGCTTCTGGGGTCAAAAAGCAAACCTTCCACCTTCATCTGAATAAGCATCATTGATACCCCAGTTCTCTTAACTTCAGTGGGCTGTCCTTCCAGTCTCTACTGACCTTGACCCACAACTCAAGATATACCCTTGTGTTGAGTATTGCCTCAATCTCCTTCCTGGCTTCGGTCCCGATGGATTTCAATCGCACCCCCCTTTTACCTATTATAATACCTTTCTGGCTATCTTTTTCAACATAAATATTCGCACCTATGACGATGATCTCCTTTTTCTCTTCCCATTGTACCACCTCAACGGCCACTGCATAGGGCACCTCATCCTCTGTGGCAAGCATCACCTTCTCCCTTATTATCTCTGCCACGAGAAACCTTTCAAGCTGGTCAGTTACAATATCATCAGGATAATACTTTGGCCCCTCTGGCAGATAAGCAATGATCCTGTCAATAAGCTTGTCCACACCATCACCCTTCAGGGCAGAGATGGGGATGATCTCCCTGAAATCATAGAGCCTGGAGTATTCGTCAATTATGGGTAGCAGCTCTGCCTTCTTGATCCTGTCAATCTTGTTGATCAGCAGGAACACGATCAGCCCCCTGCCTGATTTTGAAAGCATATCAAGGATCTCCTTCTCTGCCGGAGAGGGTCTTCTGGGCTCAACCATCAAAAGGACGATGTCCACTTCCTTAAGGGTCCTTAGCGCCTCCCGCACCATGAACTGGCCCAGCCTCTCCCGTGGCCTGTGTATGCCAGGGGTGTCAACAAAGATTATCTGTGCACCCTCTGTGGTCTTTACACCCACGATACGGTTTCTTGTGGTCTGTGGTTTCGGCGTAACTATGGCAACCTTCTCGGAGAGGATCTGGTTCAGAAGGGTTGATTTGCCCACATTGGGTCTTCCAAGGATTGCAACATATCCTGACCTGAATCCTTCATCCACCTTTATTTTAGCTTCTCCAGGGCAGCCCTTATCCTGTCAAGCCCCTTCTGAAGATTCTCCATTGATGTGGCATAAGACATCCTGATATAGCCCTCTGAGCCGAAGGCACTGCCCGGTACAAGCGCAGCCATGGCCTCCTCAAGGAGATACATGGCAAGCTCCATGGAGTTGTTTATCCCCTTTCTGCCCAGTACCCCTTTGATATTCGGGAATGCATAGAATGCACCCTGAGGCATGAGGCAGCTTACCCCCTCTATGGAGTTCAACCCCTCAACAAGGAACCGCCTTCGTCTGTCAAACTCCCTGAGCATGGTCTGCAGGAAATCCTGGGGGCCTCTCAGGGCCTCCAGGGCAGCCCACTGGGCAATGGATGTGGGGTTTGAGGTGGAATGGCTCTGTATCCTCTTCATGGCAGCTATGATATCCTTTGGTCCTGCAGCATACCCTATCCGCCAGCCTGTCATGGAGTGGGACTTGGACACGCCGTTGACCACAATGGTCCTTGCCTTTATCTCCTCGGAGAGAGAGGCTATGCTGATATGTTTGTTTCCATCATAGAGGAGCTTCTCATAGACCTCATCAGAGATTATGTATATATCATGTTTAATTGCTATCTCTGCAATCCCCTTCAGGGTATCCTCTGTGTAGGTAAGCCCTGTGGGGTTTGACGGGTAGTTCAGTATAAGGGCCTTTGTCCGCTCCGTGATCGCGCCTTCAAGCTGCTCGGGCAGGATCATGAAGTTGTCCTCCTCTTTTGTCTCAACCACCACGGGGGTAGCATCATTCAGGAGCACCTGTGCAGGGTAGGAAACCCAGTAAGGGGCTGGTATTATCACCTCATCTGCAGGGCTCAGGATTGCCTGGGCAATATTGTAGAGGCTGTGCTTTGCCCCGCATGAGACGATAACCTCATCCATTGTATAGCTTATGTTGTTGTCCTTCCCTAACTTCTCAATGATCGCCTCTTTAAGCTCTGGGATACCATCAGCAGGTGTGTATTTGGTCTTTCCCTCTCTCAGTGCCCTGATTGCCGCCTCCTTGATATGTTCGGGCGTATCAAAGTCAGGCTCTCCTACACTGAAACTTATCACGTCCACACCCCTTGCCTTCATCTCCTTTGCCTTTGCATTCATGGCAAGGGTGGCTGAGGGCTGAACCCTGCCTGCTCTCTCAGATATCATGAGTCCTCCCGTTTTTGATTATTCTTGTCCTCTCATCCGTCCTGTCACAAAATCCCTGTATCTCTGGAACTCCTCCTCAAAATTATCACTGAAGGTGCTGTTACCCAGACTCCTCTCTATCTCAGCTATAGACCAGAACCTCAGCTCCTCTATCTCCTCCTCATCAAACCTGAAGGGGCCTTCAGAGATACACTCATATGTGTAGACAAGCTCGGATTCATAGTGATTGGAATGGATATATGTATAAAGGAACTTTGGATCCCCTGGTACGATACCGATCTCCTCCTCTGTTTCCCTCCGCAATGCCTCTTCTACAGTCTCACCACGACCGATATGGCCTCCCACCGAGGTGTCCCACCTGCCAGGGGCCACATCCTTATTGCGTGACCTCTTCTGTAGCAGTATATCCCCCCTTCTGTTGACAACGATAAGATG
>DROX01000224.1 GCA_011321725.1 Nitrospirota bacterium
CTGCGATTTTTCGGAGGGCCTTTATTACTGCTCACTGCTTACTGCTCACTGTGAATAAGGTGTAGTGCTTATTTTTCTTCGGCACCCTGCCTTGTTATAGATAAAGTAAAATTATTTTGGACACTACTGATGCACAATATGAACAGATTATGCAAGTTTCTTCCGTCCGGGAACCCTTGTTGACCTCTTCTGGGGGATTTATTTATACTATTTAACCGGTAATCACATCTTATGTGAGATTACTCCTTGCCCTCTTTGAGGGCTATAGATCCAGAAGGAGGTATGAATGAATTATTACGAGAACTTTGTGTTGATTGAACCTTCCCTTCCTGATGAGGAGATTGACCAGGTTTCAGCAAAGATCCAGGAAGAGATCAGAAAAGGTGGGGGCGAAATAATCAAGGAAGACCGCTGGGGAAGAAGGAAACTCGCCTATGAACTCAACAAGAGAACCCAGGGCTATTACATCCTCTATACCTTCAAGGCGCCCCCTGAGATTGTAAGGTCCATGGAAAGATTTTACAGAGTCTATGAACCGGTATTCAAGTTCATGATCATCAAGCTGAGAAAAAAGGAGATAGAGGCCCTTCAGGAGCAATTAAAAGGATCAACCACTACCGAGGAAGCATAAGGGGTATTCCATGTTTAACAGGGTTATATTTGTAGGTAATCTTACGAGGGACCCGGAGCTGCGCTATTCTCCCCAGGGCACTGCTGTGGCAACCCTCGGACTGGCTGTCAACTCCCGAGTAAAACAGGGTGATGAGTACAAGGATGAAACCCTCTTTATTGACATTATTGTTTTCGGCAAGCAGGCTGAAAATGTTACACAGTATCTCTCAAAGGGGCGCGGTGTAATAGTTGAAGGCCGTTTGCGGGAGCGCCGCTGGGAATATGAGGGACAGAGAAGAAGCAAGTTTGAGGTGATTGCAAGCACGGTAAGGTTTCTGCCCAGGCGTGAGGTGGCAGCAGCAGGTGAGATAGAGGATGTCCTGCCACCTGAGGAAAACACGGATCTTGAACCCTTTTAGGATTTGATATAATATCTTCTAAGGAAAGGAGCGTAAAGGTGAGAAGATTCCATACAAGAAAGTTTTGCAGGTTCTGTGCTGATAAGGTTTCCTTTATTGATTACAAGGATTACAAGCTGCTTCGGCACTATATGACAGAGCGTGGCAAGATACTGCCCAGGAGAATGACGGGCACATGTTCCCGTCATCAGAGGGAACTTACCACTGCAATCAAAAGGGCAAGGAATATCGCCCTCCTGCCATTCATGGAAAGGTAATATGAGGATCCCCAGATCATGGGTCAGGCCAATGGCCAGGAGGATTATAGGAGACCTGCTCAAGAAGCACTATATTGAACCGAAGATACCGGAGGAGGAGCTTGTTGATCTGACCCACGATATCCTGCTTGATGAGTTGCTGGTTGAGGACCGTCTTAATGAAGAGGTGAGAGAGATACTGAAAAAGTACGAATCAGAGATTGAGGGGAAACGGCTTGATTATAAAACCCTTTTTGATATGACAAAGAGAAAACTCGTGAAGGAAAGGAACATCATTCTCTGATGCTCTCTGACGAGAAGATCATCCACATGAGCCATGTTCTTTTCAAGGAGCTGAAAAAAAGAGGCGTTGTAGAGTTTCTTGAGGATGAAGGCAAGATCAGAAGACAGATAAGACGTTCCATTATGGATGAGCTAAAAATCGCCGATGAGATGGACAAGGCTGTGAGGAAGAAGCTGGCCTCCTACTCAAAAAAATTAATTGAGGGAACCCCCGAGTGGGAGATCCTCTATAAAAGGTTTTTCCAAGAGGAAGAAAAGCGAAGAGGAAGAGATACCTGATATATCTTGCCACGGCGGCCTCTGTCCTTTTGCTGTCAGGGGGGCTTTATTTTTCCTTACCCGTGAGGACACTTCCAGGGTCTTTATTGCTGATCCTTGTATATGCTGCCTTTAATTTATATGCCTTTTACCAGTTGAGATCCGGTGTGCTCGGTGTTGTCTTTATTTTCTGGGCGCAGGCCATGGTGGAGGGTATATTCCAGATGAAAGGTAGCAATGCCCTGCACATGCTGACCATCCCTTTACCGGTCCTGTTCAGCCCCTTGCTGCAGCTGAAGGGCCTGTTGCTGCTTCTTTCTCTACAGCCCCTCCTTCACATAAGGGATTTCTTCCAGGCACCCCTGCTGGATACATTGTCGCTGCTTCTCGTTGTGGCGGTGCTCTGCACGGGGATCTGGTTGATATTCTACAGAAAGAATGAAAA
>DROX01000225.1 GCA_011321725.1 Nitrospirota bacterium
TGGATGAACTGTGCAGGCTGAACAGTGATGATACCTTCTTTGGAGACAATGGCGAGAGAAAGAGTCTGCATCGGTATCTTGTGAAATACCTCATCATGTACTTTGACAGCGAGTTTGTAAGGTCTTCTGGCACCGACTGGTTCAGCCAGTTCAAGGACAGTAATTTTTATAATCCTCCCTACAGGGAATCCAGAATTAGCCTGCAGGAGGCCTGCAGGAGGTTGAACATCACGGAGCAGCAGTACAGGGCAATGTCAAAGAAGGAGATTGTAACAAGATTCAAGAGGCTTGCCCATGAGTGCCATCCAGACAAGGGTGGAGGGCATGAGGATTTCATAGCACTCTGTGAGGCATACAAAAGACTCCTTGAGGCAAAAAGGGATTAGGCCCTCCTTTCAGCTTGACAAAGGTATTTCGTAATACTTATCATAAAAAGTTATTAAAAATCAATAGAATTCCTGGTAGCAGCGGTTTTTTTCTTTATTTTATGCAAAAAAACAACAACTTAAAAAAGGCCCTCTTCCTCTCAGGTAATGAAGCCCTTGCCCTTGGAGCATACGAGGCGAATGTAAAGGTTGCTTCAGCCTACCCTGGCACACCTTCCACAGAGATAATTGAGACACTGAGCACCTATGACGGCCTCTATACAGAATGGGCGCCCAATGAGAAGGTTGCCCTTGAGGTTGCCCTTGGTGCCTCCATAGCGGGTGTGAGGGCAATGGCCTCCATGAAGCATGTGGGGCTCAATGTGGCTGCTGACCCCCTCTTTACGGCATCCTACACCGGAGTGAGGGGAGGGCTTGCTGTGGTTGTAGCTGATGATCCACAGATGCACAGCAGCCAGAATGAGCAGGACAGCAGACACTACGCGATGGCCTCAAAGACCCCCATGCTTGAACCCTCTGATGCCGAGGAATGCAGGTCCTTTATAAGAGATGCCTTCAGGATAAGCGAGGAGTTTGATACCCCTGTGCTGGTCAGGACAACAACAAGGGTTTCCCATGTGAAGGGGCTTGTCTATCCCGAGGGAAAGGTAAGGGAGGTTGCAGAGCCGGGGCTTGCCAGGATGCCGGAGAAGTTTGTCATGCTTCCAGCACATGCAAGAAGGAGGAGGCTCTTCGTTGAGGAGAGGCTAAGAAGGCTCAGGGAATTTGCAGAGGCCTATGGACACAACAGGATAGAATGGGGAAGTAAGGAGATAGGATTCATTACCTCAGGGGTGTCCTATCTTTATGTCAGAGAGGCCTTCCCCGATGCTTCTGTTTTAAAGCTCGGCCTTGTATATCCCCTTCCGGAGAAACTGATTAAAGGGTTTGCAGAAGAGATAAGGACCCTTTACATAGTGGAGGAACTTGACCCCTTTCTTGAACTCCAGGTGAGAGCAATGGGGGTTGAGTGCATAGGTAAGGGCGTTATCCCTGCCTGTTTTGAGTTGAATACGGCAAGACTTAAAGAGGCAATCAATGGGGAGAAGAGCGAGGTATTTGAACCGGTTAAGATACCTCCAAGGCCTCCCGCCCTGTGTCCGGGCTGTCCCCACAGGGGCATCTTCTACAACCTTTCAAGGCTCAGGC
Source organism: Nitrospirota bacterium (assembly GCA_011321725.1). GTDB lineage: Bacteria > Nitrospirota > Thermodesulfovibrionia > Thermodesulfovibrionales > JdFR-85 > JAADHP01. Next base: position 1,575 of record DROX01000225.1, read on the forward strand.
TTTATGTAACAGGTGACATAGGCTGCTACACCCTTGGTGCCCTGAAGCCACTGTCTGCAATGGATACATGCATATGCATGGGTGCAGGGATTGGAAATGCCCTTGGTATTGAGAAGGCCCTTGGAGAGGATGCGTCAGGTAGGGTCGTAGCAGTCATAGGTGATTCCACATTCATACACTCAGGCATAACCCCTCTCATTGATATTGTCTACAACAGGGGCAATACAACTGTGATCATACTTGACAACAGAACCACCGCCATGACAGGGCATCAGCCAAACCCTTCTACCGGCAGAACCATCAACGGTACAGAAACGAACGAGATAGACCTGGAGGCCCTCTGCAGGGCTGTTGGGGTCAGAAATGTGGTTACCATAGATCCCCATGATATTGACAACACCTACAGGGTGATCAAGGAGGAGGTAAAAAGACACGAACCCTCTGTGATCATATCCCGCGCACCCTGTGCCCTCCTTCCCGAGGTGAGACGGCTGAGAAGGCCTGTCTTTAAAGTGCTGGAAGAATTCTGCACAGGATGCCGGAGATGTCTGAAGCTCGGATGCCCCGCCCTTCAATGGACAGGTATAGACAGGGAGGAGGCTGAAAGAAGGGGAAGGCCAAAACAGAAGGGCTATACACATATCAGCAGCGTGCTCTGTAATGGCTGCGGTGAGTGTGAGATGGTATGCAGGTTTGATGCAATCGTGAAAGAGGCAGAGGATGCATGAGAGAGGAAACATACTCTTTTGCGGTGTTGGAGGTCAGGGTATACTCCTTGCCTCTGAGGTCACATCTGAGGCGCTTATAAAAGCAGGATTTGATGTTAAAAAGAGCGAGGTACACGGGATGGCACAGAGAGGAGGTGCTGTTGAGGCCCATCTCAGATACGGGAGCAGGGTCTTTTCTCCCCTGATAGAGGAGGGTACCGTAGACGTGGAGGTTGCCTTTGAGTTGCTTGAGTCGGTCCGTTATCTGCCCTATCTGAACAGCCATTCCAGGGTGATTGTGAATACCCAGAAGATATTCCCTCCATCAGTTGCCACAGGGGTTGAGGCCTATCCTGAAGACATCCTGAATGAACTGAGGAAAAGGTCAATAGAGGTGTTACCGGTGGATGCCTTTGGGATCGCCAGGGGACTTGGAGAGGTCAGGACGGTGAACATGGTACTTGTTGGTGTTCTGTCCGGGTACCTGCCCGTGGATGAGGAGATATTTATTGATGTAATAAAACACAGGGTCAAGAAGGGGTTTGTGGATATCAATATAAAGGCCTTCAGGGAAGGAAGAGCTTTGCAACTTTAACCACCAACTTCAGGAGGTATTTTGGGATGATCTGGAATGAGGAGTATGAAACAATGCCCAGAGAGGCACTTGAGGCCATCCAGTTGAAGAGGCTACAGGGCGTGGTTGAACGGGTATACGCAACTGTTGCGCCCTACAGGAAGAAGATGGACGATGCAGGTGTAAGGCCATCGGATATAAAGAAACTTGAGGACCTGAAAAAACTGCCCTTTACCACAAAGGATGACCTCAGGGACAACTATCCCTTTGGAATGTTTGCAGTCCCCCTTGAGAGGGTTGTTAGGGTACATGCATCATCAGGCACAACAGGCAAGCCCACTGTGGTGGGGTACACCAAGAGGGATATTGATACATGGGCGGAGTTGATGGCAAGGACACTCACCTGTGCAGGTGTACACAGGGGTGATATTGTTCATAATGCCTATGGCTACGGGCTCTTCACAGGAGGGCTGGGTTTCCATTACGGTGCAGAGCGGCTGGGTGCTACGGTGATCCCCATCTCCGGTGGTAACACAAAGCGGCAGATCATGATAATGAGGGATTTCGGCTCCACAGTGCTTACATGTACACCCTCATATGCCCTGAATATTGCAGAGGTGATCAGGGAAAGCGGGCTTGACCCATCGGGGCTGAAACTCAGGGTCGGTATCTTCGGGGCAGAGCCTTGGAGCGAGAAGATGCGGGCAGAGATAGAAAGACAGCTTGGTATTGATGCCATTGATATATACGGGCTCAGCGAGATAATAGGGCCGGGTGTCTCTGTGGAATGCATAGAGAAGAAGGAGGGGCTACATATCTTTGAGGACCATTTCATCCCTGAGATCATAGACCCTGATACAGAGGAGGTCCTTCCCCATGGAGAGACGGGGGAGCTTGTATTTACCACATTGACAAAGGAGGCCTTCCCGGTGATCAGGTACAGGACAAGGGACATAACAAGGCTTATAACAGAACCGTGCACCTGCGGCAGGACGCTCTACAGGATGGAGAAGATCATGGGTCGTACCGATGATATGCTCATAATCAGGGGGGTGAATGTATTCCCCTCACAGATTGAGCATGTCCTCATGAGCATTGAGGGGGTTGAACCACACTACCAGATAATCGTTGACAGGGAGGGTGCACTTGATGTGATGGAGATCCAGGTGGAGGTAAGTGAACAGATATTCTCTGACGAGATAAAGGCCCTTGAGGGACTTGCAAAGAGGATTGAGCAGGAGCTCAAGGAGTCACTGGCGGTATCTTGCAGGGTGAGGCTTGTTGAACCAAAGACCATCCAGAGAAGCGAGGGCAAGGCAAAGAGGGTGATTGACAAAAGAAAGATTTAAAGGAGGCCGCTATGAAGGTTGAACAGATATCCATCTTTTTAGAGAACAAATCAGGCAGGCTGGCCGAGGTGACAAGGATACTGGCAGATGCAGGTATAAATATCAGGGCCCTTTCCCTTGCTGATACGTCCGACTTCGGCATACTCAGGCTTATTGTGAATGAAACGGAGAAGGCAAAGGCGGTACTGAAAGAAAATGGTTTTACAGTGGGCAAAAACGAGGTTATCGCTGTAGAGGTGCCTGACAGACCGGGGGGGCTTGCGGGGATACTTGAGGCACTCAGTGGCAGTAACATCAATGTGGAGTACATGTATGCCTTTGTGGAACGCAGTGGTGAAAATGCTATAATTATATTCCGTTTTGACGAGATTGAAAAGGCCATTGAGGCGCTGCAGGCAGCAGGGGTCAGGATTCTGAAGGGCGAGGAGGTCTATTCATTATAAGTGCCCGGCAAGGGGCTCAAAAAAGCTTTAAGGAGGAAGTTATGAGGGTTATCAGTAGGGTTTTTTTGTTGTTGTTTTTAACGGTCTTTCTTGTGACACCTGTAATGGCCTCTGATACCATCAAGATCGGTGCAATACTCTCCGTTACAGGTCCGGCATCCTTTCTTGGTGCACCCGAGGCGAACACCCTGAAGATGCTTGTTGACGAGATAAACTCCAAGGGTGGCATAAAGGGTAAAAAGATAGAACTGATCATCAAGGATTCCTCAGCCAGCCCTGAAAAGGCGATATCCTTTGCAAAGCAGCTCATAGAGGAGGAGAGGGTCTTTGCTATCATAGGGCCTTCCACAAGCGGTGAGACACTCAAGATAAAGAGCATATGCGAGAAGGGCAGGACCATCTGCATATCCTGTGCTGCAGCAGAGAGGATTGTCAATCCTGTTGCAAGGTATGTCTTCAAGACCCCCCAGAAGGACAGCTTTGCTGCCCGCAAGATTTTCATGCAGATGAAGAAGATGGGGATCAAGAGGATAGGCGTGGTGGTTGGCAACACAGGCTTCGGGAAGGCTGGAAAGGCACAGCTTGAGAAGCTCGCCCCTGAATACGGGATTGATATTGTTATCAGTGAGGTCTATGACAAGAGGGCAACGGATCTCACGGCACTTGTGACGAAGCTGAAGGCAAAGGGTGTGGAGGCGGTGGTCAACTGGTCTATCGTACCTGCCCAGTCAATAATTGCCAAGAACATGCGCCAGATAGGTTTTAATGTTCCCCTCTTCCAGAGCCATGGTTTTGGAAACATCAAGTACGTCAGGGCTGCAGGGGCTGCTGCAGAGGGGATAATCTTTCCTGCTGGCAGGCTTCTGGTTGCAGAAGAACTGCCTGATAATCATCCGCAGAAACCTGTGCTTCTCAAGTATAAACGTGACTATGAGGCCCGCTACAAGGAGGAGGTGAGCACCTTTGGCGGCCATGCCTATGATGCCCTGATGATCCTTGTTGAGGCCATAAAGAAGGCCGGTACTGACAGGGAGAAGGTCAGGGATGCTATTGAGAACCTCAAGGGGTTTGTGGGAACAGGTGGTATCTTTAATTTCTCTCCCAAGGATCACAACGGGCTTGATATTGATTCCTTTGAGATGCTGACTGTGAGGAACGGGAAGTTTGTCCTGTTAGAGAAATAGATTGATTTCCACTATATGCATTTATAAACATCAGGGGGCGTATACACATACGCCCCTTGGTTTGAGCAGTCATCATGGGAGTTGAGCTCTTCCTTCAATACATTGCTGCCGGTGTTACCTATGGCATTATCTATGCCATAGTTGCAATAGGTTTCAATATTATCTACAACACAACGGGCATTATAAACTTTGCCCAGGGTGAGTTTGTAATGCTTGGTAGCATGATAGCCATTTCGCTGCATGGTGTCATGCCACTGCTGCCGTCCATTGTACTTGCCTCTGTTGTTACCATGTTCATCGGTGCTTTGATAGAGGTGCTTTTCATAAGATGGCTCAAAAGCCCCACTGTGCTGAGGATGATAATCATAACCATAGGACTCTCCATCCTGATAAGGGAACTGGCACTGTCCATATGGGGCGAGGGGGTGAGGGCACTACCCTATTTTACAGGCAATGAGGTCAGTTCCGTTGAGATAGGCATGATCAGGATATCCCCCCAGGTGCTGTGGGTAGTGGGGGTATGTCTCTTCATGGTTGCGGTGCTTCAGGGCTTCTTCCATTTCACATTGCTTGGCAGGAAGATGCGTGCCTGTGCGGCAAACCCTGTGGCAGCAAGGCTCTGCGGTATAAACACAAAAAACATGGTCACCCTTTCCTTCATGCTCAGTGCCCTGATAGGTGCTGTGGCAGGCTGTGTTGTCTCCCCTATTACGTACAGCCAGTACAATATGGGCACGGGGCTTGCCATCAAGGGATTCACAGTGGCGATCCTGGGAGGGCTTGGAAACAGCCTGGCAGCCCTTGGCGGAGGGATTGTGCTGGGCATACTGGAGTCCTTCAGTGTGTGGTTCATGCCCTCTGCCTACAAGGATGCCATCTCAATAGCAATACTGCTGGTCATACTCTTTGTGCGCCCTTCGGGACTCTTTGGAAGTAAAGAGAGGATGGCATTAAAGGAGTTCTGATGAGGAAGTATCTCGGGATAGCCTTTCTCCTGATGGGGATTGTTGCAATCCAGCTTGTTGCATCATTCACTGACAGTGTCTACTACCTTACCCAGCTGACAATGGCAGGGTACTACACAATGGCTGTCCTGGGGCTTGCACTTCTCATGGGCTATGCAGGCCAGATATCCCTGGGGCATGCCGGTTTTTTTGCCATTGGTGGATATAGCTCTGCTGTGCTGACCACATACAATCTCCTGCCCTACAGGGATGGCCTTTTCTACAGGCTCCTTGAGGCCCTCCAGCTACTGCAGAAGAGGGAAGACCTGTACGGCGATACCATTGTCAATCTCCATCCGGTTGTGGCCATGGTTGTGGCCCTGCTGTTGAGTGCCCTGATAGCCTATGTAATAGGAATACCCGTGTTGAAGCTGAAAGGCCATTATCTTGCCATGGCCACCCTGGGTTTCGGGATTATCGTCTACCGGGTGGTGCTTGGCACAGCCCTTTTCGGAGAGGCTGACGGGATATCAGATGTCCCGCCCTTCAGGTTTTACGGGGACCTGGGTATAAGCGGAGACATGGATTTAAGGGTTGAGAATTATTATATCGCCTGGATCTCTGTGCTGTTGATTATGGTGTTATTCATCAATCTGCTTGATTCAAGGGTGGGCAGGGCACTGAGGGCGATACACGGGGCTGAGGATGCCTCAAGGGCGGTAGGGATTGATACGGGTGATTACAAACTGAAGACCTTTGTCCTCAGTGCAGTTGTGGCGGCTCTTGCAGGTGTGGGCCTCACACATTTTAATGGTGGTATTGGCCCCTCGGAGGCATCGGTGATGAAGTCTGTCAGATATGTTGCAATTGTGGCTGCAGGCGGGATGGCCAGCCTGTGGGGTACAATGGTTATGAGCACGTTCCTGAACTTCATGTCCCTCAGGGGGTATTTTGGTTCTTATGATGATGCCCTCTTTGGTGGCATCCTGATACTGATAATGCTCTTTGCACCTGAGGGGATACTGAGTATCTCCTTCAGAAGGGCCTGGAAAAGGTTGATCCCCCGCACTGAAAGGGTTAGAGATGGAGATACTGAGGGTAGATAATCTCTCAAAGAGCTTTGGTGGACTTAAGGCGATCAACAATGTATCCTTCGGGCTCAGGAAAGGTGCAATAAAGGCTGTAATAGGCCCGAATGGAGCGGGCAAGACCACCCTGTTCAACCTTATTTCAGGGTTTTTGAGGCCTGACAGCGGTAGCATACTGTTCAAGGAACAGGAGATCAGAGATTATGATGCCCACAGGATCGCCAGGCTTGGCATCTCAAGGACCTTCCAGCATATAAGGCTATTTCCCGGGATGACTGTTATTGAGAATGTGATGATGGGCAGGCACAGGTTCGGCAGAACCGGTTTTCTTGGCTCCATGCTCAATCTGCCCCGGAAGAAGAGGGAGGAGAGAGAGACGAGAGATGGTGCCATGGAGGCCCTCAGGTTTGTGGGCATTGAAGAGCTTGCCCACAGGGATGCCCTTGAGTTATCCTACGGTCAACAGAGGCTCGTTGAGCTTGCAAGGGCCCTTGCACTGGAACCGGAGATTCTGCTTCTTGATGAGCCAGCAGCAGGCCTGAACATGAGGGAGACCGCTGAAATGGGGCAGCTTATTCAGAGGATAAGGGACAGGGGGATAACGGTGCTGATTGTGGAGCATGACATGAGCCTGATCATGAAGATATCAGAGGAGATCGTCGTGTTGAGCTACGGGGAGAAGATAGCTGAGGATGTCCCCCTTGCGATACAGAAGAACGAAGAGGTTATTCGCATATACCTGGGAGAGGAAGATGCTCAGGATCATTAATCTTGAAAGCGGTTACGGCAGCCTCAGGGTGATAAGGGGGGTATCACTGCATGTCAACCCGGGAGAGATAGTCACCATAATCGGTGCAAATGGGGCTGGCAAGACAACACTTCTGAATACCATTTCAGGTCTTATAAGGGCAACCTCCGGCAGGATCATCTTTGACAGCAGGGATGTCACCGGGCTTGCTGCCGAGAAGGTTGTGTCCCTTGGCTGTGTCCTTGTACCTGAGGGGAGGCAGGTCTTCTCAACAATGACGGTGAAGGAAAACCTTCTCCTTGGTGCCTGCCCGAGGGGCAAAAGGGCCGCGGGCAGGGCGGACAAAGATATTGAGAGGGTCTACAACATCTTTCCCAGACTCAGGGAACGGCATAACCAGCTTGCCGGTACCCTCTCGGGTGGAGAGCAGCAGATGCTTGCAATTGCAAGGGCGCTCATGTCTGACCCCAGGCTGATCATGATGGATGAGCCCTCAATGGGGCTTGCACCTGTAATTGTCAGGGAGATATTTGGCATAATCTCCCGGTTGAGGCGTGAGGGAAAGACCCTTCTGCTTGTTGAGCAGAATGCCAGGATGGCCCTCGGGATCTCTGACCGCGGTTATGTACTTGAGACAGGAAGGATAGTCCTCCAGGGGCCATCCGAGGACCTTCTGCAGAACAGGGATGTTCAGCGCGCATATCTTGGCAGAGACCTTGATGCAGAGATCAGACTGTAACGGCCTCTGGAGCAGGCTCCTGCTCGGTCTTTTTTGTTACACAACTTGTTGGTCCACCTTCACTCTTTTTGAATACAGAGATTGCATCTGCCAGTGATGTGGCAAGCTCTGATATCTCTCTTGCTGCATTGTTGACCTGTTCAATCAATTCGGTTGTCTTCTCGTTGTCACTGGATATATGCTCCATGCTCTGGCTTATCTCCTCAGCGGCAGAGGACTGCTCCTCCGTTGCGGTTGCAATACGCTGGACCATATCCATTACCCTGCCGGAGCTGTTCACGATCTGATCCAGTGAGCTGGAGGCCAGCTGTGCCATCTTGACGGTCTCATCTGCCATGGAGTTGCCTTCCTCCATTATCTTTATTGATTCCCTTACCTCGTTCTGGATTGCCCTTATATTCTCCTCAATCTCCATGGTGGCCTTTGCGGTCTTCTCGGCCAGCTTTCTCACCTCATCTGCAACCACTGCAAACCCCCTGCCCTGCTCACCTGCCCTGGCAGCCTCAATTGCCGCATTCAGGGCAAGGAGGTTTGTCTGGTCTGCAATATCCTGGATAACAGAGAGGATCTCTCCTATCTCCTCCGAACGTTTGCCAAGCCCTTCCATACTCTCTGCAGCAATGCCCACCTTTCTTGCAAGCTCCTGTATGCTTGATACTGAGTTGTCAACAGACCTCTTGCCATCTTCAGCCAGGGAGTTTGACTCCCTTGTTGCATCTGATGCCTCTGAGGCGTTCCTTGCCATATCCAGTATTGTCTGGGACATCTCCACTGAGGATGTGGCAATCTGTTCCACCTGGGATCGTTGCTGTTGTGCCAGGGAATTCATATGTTCTGCTGTCATGTAGAGGTTGTCCACCCTTTCGGAGAGATGCTGGATATCAGAGGATGTGCTTGTGAAGAAGGATACAAACTTTCCTCTCAGCTTGTTGAACTGCCTGATAAGCTCCTTGAGCTCATCCACCACATCCATCTCTATCTCGTCGGTGAAGTCTGCATTTCCTATCATGTCTGACAGGCAGGCAAGGGGGGTAAGAATTGATCTCTTGAGAAGATAGAATATGAGTATGGATATGAGAAGGGCTGAGACGATGAAGATTGCTGTTGTATAGAGAACACTTCTCTTGTTGGCATTGATCAGATCGGTGATATCCTTGAGCACAAGTATGTGGCCTATGGTCTGTCCTGAATAGTCCTTGATGGGCAGCTTTCCCTTCATGTAATAACGGGAGTTTATCTTCAGGGTGTCCTCTTGTTGTCCTGATATGTCATACTTCTTCAGCATATCAGCTATGCCATTGTTAGAGAATGCATAAAATATCATCCCATCCCTTACAACATCGGTTTTCTTGTTCTTGAATCTCCTTGCTGCCTTGAATATATCCTCCCGGATGCCCACCGCATACTCGGTCCTGGTTGTATCCCTGGCAGAGGCAAGGATGTTGTTGATACTTGCACCGAACTCAACACTGCCTACATGCCTTCCTTCCCTGTAGACAGGGTAGACAACCCTTAGCCCCGGGCCAGCGCGGCCCACCTCCAGACCGATGACAGGCTTGAGGGTCCTGTTCGCTGCCACCACCGTCTTTCTGAAACTGGAAAGGTCATCTCCGAACTTCCGGGGCTTGTGTACCCTGAGAAAGCTGACAGCCGGTGGCTTATGGAACTGGAACTGGGCTATGCCATATCTTGGTTTGAGCACCTTCTTGAAGAAATCCACGGTCAGGCTGGCGAGCCTTTCCCTGTCCTCCGAGGCAAAGGCATCTATTATATCCCTGTTTCTCAGGAGTGTCTCCATGGCCATGGAGAGGTCCTGACCTTTGACGATTATCTCATTGTTGAAGATCTTGTTGAAGGTCTGGATGCTTTCGGAGGCATCACTCCTTATCTGTGCCCTTGCCTTGAAGTAGTTGTGGAGACTGAGGATAACGCCTCCTGTTATGAGTATGGAAAGCACGATAAAGAGAAGCCTGAAGCGAAGACTGTTGAACCGCCCGAAGAGTTTTCTCATGCCACTTTACCTCCTCTATATGTATTGGATAGGAAGCGGATGTTTAGCAAGTATATTATCGGACAAAAATGAAAAAACTTTAATTTACGATCCCCGTAGTGCATAAAAAAGACAGTTTACGAAAAATCCTGATTTCTCAGGACCGGGAGGTGGAGTGAGCAGTATCATTTCAGATCTGTTGAAAGATACCTGTCCGGTCTGGTATTCTATCAACATGGCTGAAGAGATACTGGAGATAGTGAATGAAGAGGGCGAGATCCTTGGCGAGGCCCCTCGGTCGGTGATCCATGGTAACAACAGGCTCCTCCACAGGGTGGTGCATCTTATCGTTGTCAACAGAAGGGGGGATATACTGCTACAGAAGAGGTCACGCAATAAGGATGTGGCCCCTGGCAGGTGGGACACCTCGGTGGGAGGCCATATCGGTCGTGGTGAGACTGTAGAAGAGGCATTGCGGAGGGAAA
>DROX01000226.1 GCA_011321725.1 Nitrospirota bacterium
GTGTGTTCATGGGATGCACTGAAATATATTGGCAAAAGGAAGAGGGTACGGCTGCTGATAAGAAAGGTTCACGATGCTGGTGAAAGGATATACTTCAACAGCGAGGATGACATATACAGCCCCTTGAATTTCACGGTAGTGTTGATCAAAGGCGATTCCAGGGAAAAGGACAAAGGCTATGATGGGGTGGAACTACTCTACTGGGGCAGGATAGCAGAGGTCACAGGCTACATCAGAGAAAAGAGGGGTCGTGCAGAGATGGAGATAGGGGATTTAAAAGAGTTGACGATTATCACCAGGCATGAGTAGGTCACGAAGGGGCTTAGCCTCATCCATCAAGGTACGGTCGGATCAGGAACACATTGGTAAAGCATCAGGAGAAGAATTGCCTGTAGAAGCCCTCAGCCCTCTGTAGATAATCAGTGAATATCTCCTCAGCATGCCTTACCATCTCTGCAGCTTTCTGCCTGTCTTCCTTTTCAAACCACTGACTTATTATCCCGGGTGTAACCTCTATGTGGAACTGAAGAGCATATACCCTGCCATTGTAGAGAAAGGCCTGGTTGGGATAGACCTCTGATGATGCAAGCCTTATTGAGCCCTCTGGCAGGTCAAAGGTATCACCATGCCACTGGAACACCTCAGCCTGTCTGGTATCATCAATCTCAAGTTCCCTTGTGGCAGGGTCTCTGAGGCCATCCTCTGTGAGCTGGACCCTGTACCATCCGATCTCCTGCGTGCCTCCGGGATATACCCTTGCACCAAGTACATGGGCAATCATCTGTGCTCCGAGACATACACCAAGTACAGCCTTGTCCTGTCTGACAAAGTCCTCTATCAGCTGGGTCTCATCTTTCAGGTAGGCGTATCTGTCCATCTCATATACAGCCATCGGTCCGCCCATCACGACGAGATGGCTGAACCCCTCAGAGGATGTAATGATCTCTCCCTTTGAGAACTCTGCAACAGTGTAGGGAACCCCCTCTTTTTTCAGGAAGTCCTCAATGGTACCCGGGCCCTCCATGGGGATATTCTTCACTATGAGAACCTTCATCGCTACCTCCTGTAAAAATCATCTTTGGAGAAACCCTCCAGAGGCATGGTATCTCCTTTTAATTATACTAAAAGAAGTATCCTTCCTCTCCATGCTGTGTTACATCAAGTCCCTGTACCTCGGACTCTTCATCTATCCTCAGGCCAACTGTCCAGTCTATTATCTTCAGGATTATAACACTAACCACAAGGGAATATAAAGCAACAACACCTGCACCGATCAACTGCACTGTCATCTGATGGGCATTCCCGTAGAGTATACCATTTGCGCCACCCGGGTTTATGGCAGTGGTTGCCAGCAATCCGATGGAGAGGGTGCCAAGTACACCACCTATCCCGTGCACACCGAAGGCATCAAGGGAGTCATCATACCCGATCTTACCCTTTGCCTTCAGCCCCATAAAACAGATTATCCCTGCAGCTATCCCTATAATGAGTGCTGACATGGGGGTTACAAACCCTGCAGCAGGTGTAATAGTGGCAAGCCCTGCGATACAGCCTGTGGCAGCGCCAAACATGGTGGGTTTACCGTATCTCAGCCATTCCACTATAATCCATGTCAGTGTAGCAGAGGCTGCTGCTGTGTGGGTATTTACAAGTGCCACAGTTGCAAGACCACCTGATGCAAGGGCGCTTCCTGCATTGAAGCCGAACCAGCCAAACCAGAGTAGCCCGGCGCCAAGCACGGTCATTGGGAGATTGTGAGGGGTCATGGGCTCCTCAGGATAGCCCCTTCTACTTCCAACAATTATGGCAGCAGCCAGCGCCGAGACACCGGCAGTGGCATGCACCACAATGCCTCCGGCAAAATCAAGCACACCAAGCTTGCTCAACCATCCGCCACCCCAGATCCAGTGGGCTACAGGGTCATAGACAAATGTTGCCCAGAGGAGGATAAAGAGCAGATAGGCTGAGAACTTCATCCTCTCGGCAAAGGCACCACTTATCAGGGCAGGGGTAATAATGGCGAACATCGCCTGGTATATCATAAAGGCAAGATGTGGCACAGTTGGTGCATAGGATGAGGGCTCCACACCAACCCCCTTCAGCCCGAACCAGGCGAGGGAGCCGATAAAGCCATTAACATCAGGTCCAAAGGAGAGTGTATAGCCGATCAGTATCCATTGTATTGTAATAACAGCAAGGGCAATAAAGCTGTGCATGATTGTTCCAAGAACGTTCTTTCGTCTTACCATACCACCGTAAAACAGGGCAAGCCCGGGGGTCATCAGCATCACAAGGGCTGCTGATACAAGCAGCCATGTTGTATCACCCGTGTCAATCCTGCCTTCAGCAGCCAGCGCAACAGAGGGTGTCAGAATAAATGCTAACAATGCGGGTATCTTTCTACAAAAACCCTTCACCTGTATCTACCTCCTTTGTGATAATTTTTAAAACAATCGGAAGACCACAGAGAAGTATTAACGAAAACAATTCGGATTCCGAACCTGAAGTCTTGATTCAAATAGCCTCTTTACCCCTTTTACCAGTCCTGATCCTGACAACATCCTGCAGGTCGTAAACGAAGATCTTCCCATCGCCTATCTCACCTGTCCTTGCGCCTGATATGATCGCATCTATTACATCTTCAACCCTCTCGTCCGGAACGGCAACCTCTATCTTGACCTTTGGCAGGAAGGTTACCTCATACTCCACTCCTCTGTAGACCTCAAGTTGCCCCTTCTGTCTTCCGAAACCCTTTACATCAACGATGGTCATTCCCTGAACACCTGCATCAAGGAGCGCCTTTCTTACCTCATCAAGCCTGTAGTGTTTGATTACAGCAGATACCATTTTCATGGAAACACATACCTCCATAGGTAATAAATTGCCGTTTGCCGAATATTTAATCACGAATCCTACAAAAATGTCAATACAAAATTGTCAGATTTTACAAAATTGTTGCCCCGTCCCTTGCAATTCACCTTATATTAGAAGCGATTACGCCTGGCATAGTTCTTGTTTATTGAAAGGATCAAGCAAGGATTTGGCCGTTACATGGAAATGGAAAAGATCTCGTTGAAAAAAAAGGTTGAGGACCTTGAGCGGCAGGAGATCATAAACGCCCTGCAAAGGTCCAATTGGGTCAAGGCAAGGGCGGCAAGGATGCTTGGCATAACGGAAAGGATGATCAACTATAAGATCAAGAAGTACGGGATTATGAGAAAGGAGGAATGAGACATGAGACAGAAGTAATGGTGTGATTGTCAGGTATTTTAATGTATGGGTTAGGAGGAATAAAACAGATCAAAAAGGAGGTTTACAGGATGAAGAAGATGAAGGTCTTTCTTTTAACAATCGTAATGGTCTTTACACTGTCTGCAGGTAGTGTATATGCAGAGAACTCAAAGGTAAGCGGCAGCGCATCGGTTGGTGTATTCAGCAACTATGTATGGCGTGGCCAGAAGTTGAGCAACTCCTACGTGATCCAGCCATCTGTGGGTATAAGCTACAAGGGTTTTGGTTTTAATATCTGGTCAAACATTGACAGTGACTATGACAACACCTTTGAGCACACCGAGACAGACTTTACAGTAGACTATGCCTTTGATATTGACAGGCTGAGCCTTGACGTAGGCTATATCTACTACGGTCTTGAAGGTGCCCAGGATACTCAGGAGGTGTATATAAGCGCAGGTTATGATATATTGCTGAATCCCACGCTGACTTTCTACTATGACTTTGATGAAGGTGAGGGTGGTTTCATTGTGGCATCAATCGGCCACTCCTTTGAACTGCCTGGCAAGATGGAGCTTTCACTGGGAGCATCGGCAAGTTATAACATGAATAACGAGGTGATGGGTTATGATGACAGCGGTGATGAGTTCAGCAATTTTTACAATGGTGAGGTTTCGGCATCCCTGAGTATACCAGTTGCTGACATGATCAGTCTGGAACCTGTAATTGCCTACACATTCCCGTTGAGCAATGACGCCAAGGATGCCCTTAATGGCATCAGTGACGATGGCGATGATGATCTGCTTTATGGCGGGCTTACTTTAACCCTTAGCTTCTGAAACAAAATCTTTATGGAGGTATAAGAGATGAAAAGGCTGATGGTATTGGGGTTACTTGTAATACTTACAATGGGGCTGCTCGGGGGAACACTTCATGCTGAAGAGGCAGCAACCGCGGAGAAGGCAATCACTGCCACAGAGGTGCAGAAACATGCTGACTTCGTATGGACACTTGTTGCCGCATTCCTTGTCTTCTTCATGCAGGCAGGGTTTGCAATGGTTGAGGCAGGCTTTACAAGGGCAAAGAATGCCGTGAACATTATAATGAAGAACATGATGGATATGAGCATGGGTGCGCTTGCATTCTGGGCAGTAGGGTTTGCAATAATGTTCGGTGCAACAAAGACAGGCTGGTTTGGAACCACAGGGTTTTTCCTGAGCGACTTTGCCAGGGATGGTGACCCCTGGACCCTGGCCTTCTGGATGTTCCAGGTGGTGTTCTGTGCAACTGCAGCCACTATTGTGTCAGGTGCCATGGCAGAACGTACGAAGTTTGTCGCCTATCTTGCCTACTCTGTAGTTATAAGCGCACTCATTTACCCGGTGTTTGGCTCATGGGCATGGGGAAGCCTGTACAAAGGCTCTGGCTGGCTTGAAGGCCTTGGTTTTATAGACTTTGCAGGTTCCACCGTTGTCCACTCAGTGGGTGGATGGGCTGCCCTTGCAGGTGCTATCGTGATCGGTCCAAGGATCGGAAAGTATGTAAAAGGCAAGGCAAAGGCAATTCCCGGGCATAATATCACCCTGGCAGCCCTTGGTGTGTTCATCCTCTGGTTCGGATGGTACGGATTCAACCCTGGCAGCACAACCGCAGCCAATACGGATATCGCAATGATCGCCGTGAATACCACCCTCTCTGCAGCAGCAGGTGCTGTGGGTGCAATGCTGATGTCATGGATCATGTTCAGGAAGCCTGATGCATCAATGACACTCAATGGCGTGCTGGCAGGGCTTGTGGGTATAACAGCAGGTTGTGCAAATGTGCTTCCCGGCAGTGCAGTGGTTATCGGTCTGATTGCCGGTGTAATAGTGGTGCTTTCCGTTGTGTTCATTGACCAGGTGCTTAAGGTTGATGACCCTGTTGGTGCTGTCTCTGTACATGGTGTATGTGGTGCCTGGGGAACCCTTGCAGCAGGTCTCTTCAATGCCAGTGGTGTCACCATGAAGATAATCGGTGTACAGCTGCTCGGGATAGTGGCCTGCTTCCTCTGGGTATTTCCTACAGCCCTTATTCTGTTTAAAATCCTGAAGGCAACTATTGGTCTGAGGATAAGCAAGGAAGAGGAGCTTGAGGGGCTTGATGTTGGAGAACACGGCATTGAGGCATATCCGGACTTCCAGATACATCCGGAAGCAAGAAGTGTAAAGATATGATAAAGGAGGTGTCATGAAAAAGATAGAGGCCATAATTAAACCTTTCAAGTTAGACGAGGTCAAGACCGCCCTTGCAGAAATGGGCATCCAGGGCATGACCGTAACAGAGGTGAAAGGCTTTGGCAGGCAGAAAGGCCAGAAAGAGGTCTACCGGGGTGTAGAATACGAGGTGAAGTTCCTGCCTAAAGTGAAGATAGAGGTGGTAGTGCCAGAGGATATGGCTGAGGCTGTGATTCAAAAGATCATAGAGACCGCAAACACGGGCAACATCGGCGATGGCAAGATATTTGAGATACCGGTGGATGAGGCATACCGTATAAGGACCGGTGAGAAGGGCAAGGAGGCACTCTGAACACCCTTCCCTCCTTCCTTTTCAAAGGCCCCTCCCTCTACAGGGAAGGGGCCTTTTATTTTGTCTCTTCCAGCCCGAATTACAACCCTCCACCCACAAACTGCTCACCGCTCACTACTCACCGCTTACCGCTCACTGCTTACTGCTCACTGCTCACTGCTTACTGTTAACTCCTGACTGTCTTATCGCTACCCTGCCTTGTTTGCTATTGTAAAATTATTTTGGGCAACAGTGTTGCAGGATACAAAATTGTTAAATACCTACAGATTTGTAATCCCAGAGTCTCCTTCCCCTGGATTGTAGAGGGAACTTCAGAGACAACAGCCACCAGAAGTCACTGTAAATACAATGAAATCCTGCCTGGCAAGGGAAGATCAAAAGCACAACGTTATCTGGCACGGTTTTTGTTTTTAAATAAATATATTTAAGAATTTTAAAATTATTTAAAACCAGAAGGAGGTAAACAAGATGGAAGAGAAACTCAGGCTACTTGATCCTTTTACCGAGGAGTACAAGGTATCGGCTGACCTTGGCACCGAACAGATGTACCAGAAGATAGACAAGGAGATAGACTCACCAACCCTGTTTGATAGATGGAAGACCCAGCAGCCGCAGTGCAGGTTCGGTCAGGAAGGGATCTGTTGCCATATCTGCGGTATGGGTCCGTGCAGGATCAATCCCAAGAAGTCAGAAAGGGGCATCTGTGGGGCTACAGCTGAGACGATCGTATCAAGAAACCTGCTGAGGCATGTCACAGCGGGTGCTGCTGCCTATATCCATCATGCCAAAAGGGCGGCAACCACGTTGAAGGAAACATCAGAGGGAAAGACCGGCTTTTCCATCAAGGATGAGAAGAAACTCAAGGAGATGCTCAGATGCCTGGGGCTGCAGGAAAGCAGTTCACCCATGGAAATGGCAAAGAGCCTTGCAGACTTCTTCTTTGAGGAGATCAATAAACCTGTGGAAGAACCCTCTGCCTTTGTGACAGCCTTTGCACCAAGAAAGAGGCTTCAGGTCTGGGAGGAACTCAATATCATCCCCGGTGGCGCCCATTCCGAGGTGCTTGAATCCATAACAAGGACGATGAGCCATATAAACACAGATCCCATGGAGTTGCTGCTGAATGCCACGAGACTGTCCATATCCTCTGCATATACAGGGCTTCTTGCAGCCGTCATGTTTCAGGACATACTCCTTGGGACACCAAAGGTTACCTCTGTGCAGACAAACCTTGGTGTTATTGACCCTGCTGCGGTGAACATACTCGTGCATGGACACCAGCCCCTGCTGGTATGGAAGATTCTTGAGCACTCCCAGGATGAAGACCTTCTCTGCAGGGCAGCGGATGCAGGTGCAAAGGATATCAAAGTATATGGTTCAACTGATGTGGGTCAGGAGCTGATCGGGCGAGGCAATGGCAGTGCAAGGCTTGCCGGCCAGATAGGCAGCTGGATGAAACAGGAGTTTGCCATTGCCACCGGAGCAGTGGATATGATGGTAGTGGATTTCAACTGTACCATACCCGGGCTGAAGGCAATGGCAGAAAGATTCCATACGAAACTCCTCTCCGTTGAACCCGTTGTAAGGCTTGAAGGGGTGGACACCCTGGCCTTTGACCCCTCTAAGGCGGATGAGCAGGCAAGGGCCATTGTGGAGATGGCAATAGAGGCATTTACCAATAGGAAACCGGACAGGATCAATATCCCCGAGCATACATCAAAGCCGATCGTAGGCTTTACTACAGAGGCGGTGCTTGATGTCCTTGGAGGGTCGCTGAGTCCCCTGATAGATGCCATTGTAGCAGGCAAGATCCTTGGAATTGCTGCAGTAGTGGGATGCACAAACCCACACAGGGGCAGGCATGAGATGAGCCCTCTTGTCCTTGCAGAGGAACTGGTTGCAAGGGATATACTGGTGGTGAGTTCCGGGTGTTGCGCAAGTGACATACAGCACAGTGATATCATGACTCCCGAGGGGTATCATTACTGTGGCGACGGGCTTAAGGAGGTCTGCTACTCCCTTGGCATCCCGCCCGTTCTGTCCTTCGGGTCATGTACAGAGATCCACAGGATCGTGGAGGTTGTGACAGCCCTGTCTCACACACTGAATGTGGATACAAGTCAACTCCCGGTGGCAGTCTCTGCACCTGAATGGATGGATGAGAAGAGCCTTGCTGATGGTCTCTTCTCCGTGGCCCTGGGTCTGTTTACCCATGTGTCACCTGCATTGCCGGTGACGGGCAGTAAATTCCTGAGCAGGTTCCTCTCCCACAGGGAGAGCAAGAGAAGGCACATGAGAAATGAATCCACAATAGTTGATATCCTTGGAGGCGAGTTTGCCATTGAGACAGACCCTGTGAGGGCAGCATCCCTGATTGAATACCATATAGCAAAGAAACGGGAAAAGTTTCTCTAAGAGCAACCGGCAGAACCAAAGGAGAACCCTTCCGAAGGGGTTCTCCTTCTAAATTGAGCCATTGCTGATCAGAGCCCTCATTCAATCCTTCTTCCGATAACAGGTTCAAGGGTGGCAACTATGCGCCCTCTCTCAAAGAGGGTAACCCGTCCTGTGCTTTCCGAGACCACCACTGATACAGAAGCGGTCTTTTTTGTGATAGCTGCTGCGGCACGGTGGCGGGCACCAAGCCCCCTGAGTGCCTTTGATGCCACACTTTCAGTATCAAGATGTCTGCCCGCTGCCTCAACAACCCCTTCTTCAGAGATTACAAAGGCACCGTCAAGCTTGGCAAGCTCCTTGATGCTTTCCACAACCTCGGGAAGATTTATCATCCTCTCCCTCTTTGGATATCCCCTGAAGGGATTGAACACCGCCTGGTGGGAGTTGGCAAGCACACTTCCTGTATCACCAATAACAAAGGTGGTACCAACGGGTTTCCCCTCCCTTCCGAGTGCACCGATGTCAAGGGCTATATCCACCACAGCCATTACAGTATGAAACCCCCTGTGTTTCATCAGGGAGTGCACATCAAAGGGAAAATCTTCACTCCATGAAAGAGCAAGATCATGGATGGTGATGGTGTCAAGATGGCTCTTTCCCCAGGGGCCAAGGACACATACAACCTTGCTATCTGCATGGATTATCCCCTGCAGCACAGCCTGCAGGAATGCATACTTGATCCTTGAAAAGCGTGTCTGGTTTCCTGCCCAGCTCCTTATGGCAATTACTCCTGCCTGCTTAAGCTCTGAATCCCTAACCTTTAGAGACCTGGGGATAATAATCACTATGCCTTTCCTGTCCCGCAGCCCTGATCTCAGAAACCAGCGGCAGTCCCTCAGTGTATTCAAGAACAGGAAGAGGCACTGACTCCTGGTCTCTTCTGCAATCTTCAGTGCATTCTCAATTAATATACCCTTCTGACTCTTCTGGGTTGCATGCAATGAAAGGGTACCTCCCGGGATAATACCACCTTTTCAAAGACGGTGTTCCCTGTTTATTATATCCTAATGGCAAAGGATAAGGAAAAACACAGCCTTTTTGTCTACGGCACACTTATGTGGCCAGAGGTCCTGAGAGCGGTTATCGGCAGAACCTGCTGCCAGATGCAGGAGGCTGTTCTTTACGGCTTTAAGAGATGCAGGGTAAGGGGTGAGATCTATCCAGCTATTAAGAAAGCCCCACGATCAAAGGTGGTGGGCAAACTGGTCAGAGACCTTACAGAGAAGGAACTTCGCCTCCTTGACGAGTACGAGGGTGGGGAGTACGAACGGATACAGGTTCGGGTCAATACAGCATCTAACAGAGAAGAAGATGTATTTACCTATGTCATTAAGGATGAATACCAGCATCTGCTTGATGACAGGGAATGGGATGAAAGGGTCATCTCAAGGGATGAGATGGAAAGTCTTCTCCATGACAAAAGAGATGAATAATCCCCTCCAGAATGTCAAAAAAGAAAGGTCCCTCCACTGTCTTCAATGCAATATTCCGGACAGTTTATCACACCGCTTCCCACCAGCGGGATGATACAAAAATGAAACGGCCAGGACAAATATGTAAAGCCTCTTAACAGCCAGGTATCAGGAAATGCCCAGTTTTACTTGCTTTCCAGAACTGGCATGACTATTGCCTGTACCTCCTGTGTGATAAAAAATCAAAAGGAGGAGCGACAATGAGACAGATTGCAATCTACGGAAAGGGCGGCATTGGCAAGTCCACCACAACGCAGAACACAGTGGCTGCTCTTGCAGAGGCAGGCTACAAATGCATGATAGTCGGCTGCGATCCAAAGGCTGATGCCACAAGGCTGATCCTTCACAAGAAGGCCCAGGCTACTGTGATGGATATGGCAAGAGAGAGAGGCTCTGTTGAAGAGCTTGAGATTGAAGAGGTACTTCTTGAGGGGTTTCATAAGATAAAATGTGCTGAGTCTGGCGGACCGGAGCCAGGAGTGGGCTGTGCCGGACGCGGTGTCATAACTGCGATAAACTTCCTTGAGGAAAACGGGGCATACACGGAGGACCTGGATTTTGTCTTCTATGATGTCCTTGGTGATGTTGTCTGTGGTGGCTTTGCAATGCCCATAAGGGAGGGGAAGGCAAAGGAGATATATATTGTCACCTCTGGCGAGATGATGGCCATGTATGCTGCAAACAACATAGCAAGGGGAATCCTGAAATACGCCCAGAGCGGTGGTGTAAGGCTTGGTGGTCTCATATGCAACTCAAGGAAGGTGGACAGGGAGTACGAGCTGATATCAGCCCTGGCGGAGAGATTAGGCACGCAGATGATCCACTTCATCCCCAGGGACAACCAGGTGCAGAGGGCAGAGCTGAGAAGGATGACCGTGCTTGAGTACTCTCCCGAACATCCCCAGGCCGATGAATACAGGGCGCTTGCAAAGAAGATGGCAGAGAACACAAACCTTGTTATCCCCACCCCTCTCAGCATGGACGAGCTTGAGCAGCTGCTCATGGAGTTCGGGATCCTTGAAGGTGAGGAGGTTGAGGCATGAGCGGTCTGATAGAGAAGACCCAGAAGATGATTGACGAGGTCCTTGAGGCCTACCCTGAACGAACAAAGAAGTTCCGTTCAAAACATGTAAAGCCAAATGACCCCACAGGCGAATGTGGCTCAGCATGCATGGTGAAGTCCAATGTAAAGTCCCGTCCAGGTGTGATGACCATCAGGGGATGTGCCTATGCTGGCTCCAAGGGTGTGGTCTGGGGTCCTGTGAAGGATGTTGTGCATCTGAGCCACGGCCCTGTTGGATGTGGCCAGTATAGCTGGTGGTCAAGGAGGAACTACTACAATGGCATTACAGGCATAGACTCCTTCGGCACCATGCATATTACCAGTGACTTCCAGGAAAGAGACATCGTCTTTGGAGGAGACAAAAGGCTTGAGAAGCTCTGCAGGGAGATAAGGGAGCTCTTCCCCCTGGCAAAGGGTATCAGTATACAGTCAGAGTGCCCCATCGGCCTTATAGGAGATGATATAGAGGCCGTGGCAAAGAAGATGACAAAGGAGCTTGGCATCCCTGTTGTTCCTGTCAGGTGCGAGGGTTTCAGGGGCGTAAGCCAGTCACTTGGTCACCATATCGCGAATGACAGCATAAGGGACCATATCCTTGGCAGGGGTGAGCTTGACAGATCCACACCCTATGATGTGGCCCTTATCGGTGACTACAACATCGGTGGCGATGCCTGGGCCACAAGAAGGATACTTGAGGAGATGGGCCTCAGGGTTATCGCACACTGGACTGGCGACGGGACCATAAAGGAGCTCTCCATCACGCAGAAGGCAAAGCTGAACCTGATCCACTGCTACCGCTCAATGAACTATATCTGCCGGCATATGGAGGAGACCTATGGCATCCCCTGGGTTGAGTACAACTTCTTCGGTCCCACAAAGATATACCAGAGCATAAGGAAGATCGCATCCTATTTTGACGACAGAATCAAAGAGAATGCAGAGAAGTTAATTGAAAAATATAAACCAATGATGGACAGGGTTATTGAGCAGTACAGACCAAGGCTTGAGGGCAAAACAGTGATGCTCTACGTGGGCGGGCTGAGACCAAGGCATATCATCGGTGCATATGAGGACCTTGGCATGGAGGTCATAGCCACTGGATACGAGTTCGGCCACAATGATGACTACAAAAGGACATATCCTGAGCTCAAGGAGGGCGCCCTCATATATGATGATGCCACACCCTATGAGCTTGAGGAGTTTACAAAGAGATTGAGACCCGACCTTGTGGGTTCAGGGATTAAAGAGAAGTATGCATACCACAAACTGGGTGTGCCCTTCAGGCAGATGCATTCCTGGGATTACAGCGGCCCCTATCATGGCTTTGATGGTTTCCCTGTATTTGCAAGAGACATGGATATGACAGTGAATAACCCCACATGGAAGCTGATAAGAAGGAAGAAATTTATCTGATTGCCCTTTCTGCCCTCAGAGGTTATCATCCCTCTGAGGGTATCTTACAGAAGCCTGCCCAAAAAACAGCTTGTCCTCTTTTAAAATAATCTGAAAATGCATAGCAAGGCATTCTCTGTGAACTATGAAAATCGCTTGAACATAATATATTTATACATTCAGATAGAGGCAATAAACGAAATCATTTTGACTGTCATCAATTCTAAAGTCCTTCAGTGGCAAAGGAAAGAGAAGGATATATATGGGCACAGACTTCTGTTAAGACAAGTCTACATGTTGAATTTATAATGCTTAACTTATTAATATTTATGAAACCTTATGGAGGGTATTTATGATCAGATTTAAACAATGCTTCAATCACGAATGGAAAATCCTGAGCCCTCTGACATCAATATAAAGATAACTAAAGAGAATCATTGAAGCAGGAAAAGTTGTGGGGGTCGATGTTCTGGATAATATAATAATTGCCGACAGAAGGCTTTTAGTTTAAAGAAAAAGGATTGATGTGATGAAAAAGGAGTTGTATTTTGATTTTCTCGAAGGATTTGAGACTAATAGAATAGAGTATAAAGAGGCTAAGGAAAAACTTCCCCAGAGTATTTACAAAACAATATCTTCTTTTGCGAACACAAAAGGTGGGATTATTGTATTGGGTATAAAGCAAGACGATCAAAGGACGATCAAGCAGGGAGTAAAACATCCCCAAAAAATAATTGATGATTTATCTTCTTCTATTGGAGAAAAATTCAATTTTTGTCCTGTCATAAGACCCAAGATTATAGAAAGAGAAAACAAGTTCTTTGTAATAATAGAGGTAGAAGAAGCCTTGAAATATGAAAAGCCTATTTACATAAAAGATGCAGGCCCTTTAAAAGGTGGGTACAAGCGAGTTGGTTCGGTAGATGTTAGATTAACTGATAAAGATTTACAAAGATTTTACTATGAGCGATTAACATCTCCAGATGCCCAAGTTATAGAAGAAACATCCCTATCGGATATAGATAAGAATACCCTTTCCATTTTCAGAAAATTAAGAAGGCTCCACAAAGAAAATGCGAAAGAGGTTTATTTAGAAGATACTGAATTATTAAAAGCCTATAATTTAATCTCAAAAGATGAGAAACATTTGACTGCCGCTGGTTTATTGCTGTTTGGAAAAACTAATATTGTAAAGAGATTCTTCCCGCATTTTAGAATAGATATTATCCGTATAAAGGGCATTGAATGGGGAAAAGACAAAGACCCTTTTCTTTCTACAGACATTCTGGGAAATCTAATCAATATAAGGAACCATGTTCTTGATATCATTAGCAGATTTTTTCTTACACCATTTAAATTAGGCAAAAATCTTGCTCGTATAGAGGATGACCCATTTAAGAAGGCATTAAGAGAAGCTTTAAGCAATCTTCTAATGCACCAAAATTATTTTCACCCTTCTCCTTCTCAAATCAGGATTTACAACGACAGAATAGAATTCTATAACCCTGGACATTCGTTAAAAGATCCAGAAACATTTTATACGCCAGGCTCAGAACTCAGAAATACTCTTATTGCTCCTGTGTTTTATGATTTGGGGTGGGCAGAGACAAAAGGTACAGGATTCAAAACGGAGATTTTGGTCCTTCAGGAGTATGGCTTCCCGCCAATCAGGTGGATAAACGATGAAAAAAACGATACCTTTACCATAGTTTTCCCGTATCCTATTGAACAAGTCACCCCACAAGTCACCCCACAAGTCACCCCACAAGTTGAGATGGGGGATAGAGTGGCAATGGTTTTGAAACTCTGTGAAGAACCTCGTTCATTAAAGGAGATGATGGACTTTCTGGGCCTGAAAGACAGAAAAAACTTTATTTATCAGATCTTAAATCCTCTTTTAGAAAAAGGCTATATTGTAAGAACAATTCCTGATAAACCAAGGAGTAGATTCCAGAAATATGTAGTGAAAAAAAGAGGTTGAAAGTATTAATATTTATGTAAAAGTAATTTTATTGGAGGGGATGGTTGGCTAAAAGGAAAACTAAAAAAGGGGATATTGAAGCCTACAGGCATGAAAAGGACAGAAGAAAGAATGTTGTGCCCGTAGGGCTTGCCTCTTACGACACATCAAAACCAAAGCCAAAGAAGTATGAATACGATCCTCACCTTGACCCCCAACTGGTATGGGCAGGCAAGGCTGAGCATACATCTTTTGAAGTTCCTACTGTTTCCTTGCATATCCATGAGCGAATAGCTCCAGAGGCTATTGTCCGTTCATTAAAAAGGGAAGATCCTCAAATTGACCTCTTTGCAAAGCCGGATTTGCCTCTTAAAGAACTTGTTGAGTTCTATCAGCATGAGATGGACTGGACAAACAGGCTGATACTGGGAGACTCCCTTCTTGTTATGAACTCACTCCTTGAGCGTGAGATGATGGCTGGTAAGGTGCAGTGCATCTATTTTGACCCACCTTATGGAGTGAAGTTTTCATCCAATTTTCAGCCTTCTGTAAAGCAGAGGGATGTAAAAGAGCAAGATAAATATATGGTGCGTGAGCCTGAGCAAATAAAGGCATACCGTGATACATGGCAGCTTGGGATTCATTCATATCTGACCTATTTGAGAGACAGATTTCTCCTCTGCCGTGAACTCCTCTCCGACAGCGGAAGCATCTTTGTCCAGATATCAGACGAGAATATTCACCTTGTAAGGTGTTTGCTGGATGAGGTGTTTGGTAAGGAGAATTTTGTTGTAATAATAACTATACAAAAAACGGGAAGTCAAGAATCGGAGTCTATGAGTTCAATTGCTGACTATTTAATATGGTACGCGAAAGACCGTGCACAGATGAAATATCGTCCTTTATATGTACCTCGAGAATTAGGTGGTCCTGGAAGTGGAGGGTTTACGAGGGCAGAAGATAGTAAAGGTAAAATACATAAACTTACTCCTGAACAAATTGACGGTTTAGAACCAATACCAGATGACTGGCAACTTTTTAGTGCAGACCCTTTAACCAGCGATGGTGCAACTACTACAGGGACATTCGAATATGAATTTCAAGGGAAAAAATGTCATCCTGGACCTAACGCTCATTGGAAAACAACTAAAGAAGGGTTGGATCGACTTGCAGCAGCAGGTAGATTAATTATCCCCAAAAAACAACTTCGATTTAAAAAATATTGGAACGACTTCCCATATGTTGTACTCAATAATATATGGCGTGGTCTTGGTGGTGCACGAGACAAAGTCTATGTAGTTCAAACTAATACTAAAGTGGTAGAACGCTGTATCCTCATGACCACTGATCCAGGTGATTTAGTCTTTGATCCAACCTGTGGTAGTGGCACAACTGCTTATGTTGCTGAGCAGTGGGGCAGGCGGTGGATAACCTGTGATACCTCAAGGGTAGCTCTTGCCCTTGCGAGACAGAGGCTGATGACTGCAGTATTTCCTTACTATAAACTTGCTGATGAAAAGATGGGGGTTAAGGGTGGTTTTATATACGAAGAGGTTCCGCATATTACCCTTAAATCCATTGCACAGAATGAGCCGCCGCAAAAGGAAATCCTCTTTGACAAACCAGAGATTGACAGAAAAAAGGTCAGGGTAGCAGGACCTTTCACAGTTGAGGGGATCCCTCAGCATTCAGTCAGGGAGTTTGAAGAGGTGAATTACGAGACAGAGGCAGAACTTATTGCAAAAAAAGAAGCACCTGAACAACAACCTGTTGATGCTGAAAACCACATACACACCCTTATTGAACTGCTCCGCAAAGATGGCGTGACCTTCCCGGGAAATAAAAAGATGAAATTTAAAGACCTCATTCCCGTAAGCGGAGGCTTTATCCATGCAGAGGGAGAGCCTGTTGAAAAGAATGGTCTGAAGAAGGTCGCAGTCTCCTTTGGCCCACCACATGGCCCTGTAACAGTGAGACAGGTAGAAGATGGGATTCGTGAAGCATATGTTAATGGATATGATGCAATCATCTTTTGTGGTTTTGCTTTTGATGCTTCAGCTATGGATGTGGTGTCACCCAAGATAAAGGTCTTCTATTCCCACATAAGACCTGATGTCCTGATGGGTGACCTGCTGAAGACCACAGCAGCAAGCCAGTTGTTTACAGTTTTTGGCGAGCCTGATATTGAGATCAAAAAGAAGGGTGATGAATATGAGGTTATCCTAAGAGGAGTTGACATCTATGATCCTCTTACCGGTGAGGTATATTCAGACAATGGTGACCGTATCGCTGCATGGTTCATTGACACAGACTATGATAAACGCACCTTCTGCGTGTCTCAGGCATTCTTCCCTGACAAAAAGGCATGGGATAAATTAAAAAGAGCACTTAAAGGTTCAATTGATGAAGATAAATTCGAACTCCTCACCAGCACCCGCTCCCTGCCATTTAAATTAGGACCTGAAAAACGAATCGCCGTCAAAGTCATTGATCACAGGGGGAATGAGGTGATGGTGGTGAGGGAGGTGGAGTGATGGAATTTCAGAAAAAGTATAGACATCTATTGTATTGATAAAAATCAAAATTTACCAAGAGAAATATAGGAGATAATGCTTTAAACAAAGGGAAATGTTGTATGGATAGTTGGCAGAAGCATTTAATAAAAGAGGACCAATTTTTAAGGGATTTTGCATCACGGATTACGCCA
>DROX01000227.1 GCA_011321725.1 Nitrospirota bacterium
GGCGGTATGATGCACTCCGGGCCTTTGAAATCCACAAGACTCTGAAGATCAAAGGATTTTGGATCAACAATGGTGGCATTCACATTTGTAAATATCTTGAACTCCTCAGACACCCTCATGTCATAGCCATAGGAACTGACACCATAGGATATGACACCCTCCCTTACCTGGTTTTCATTAAAGGGCTCTATCATCCCCTTCTGTGCCATCTCCCTTATCCATATATCATTCTTTACCACCGTGAGTCCTCCTTAACTGTTTTTGCTTATCCTTTCCGCCCACTGGCCTGCCTTGTAAAATATCTCTTCCCTGTCAAGGTTTGGGGAATCACCACCATTGAGAACGACCCTTCCGTTCACTATAACCGTCTCCACATCAGAGGATTTAGCAGAGTATACAATATGGGAGTATATATCGTAAAGAGGTACAAGATGGGGATGACTGAGATTAATGACAACAAGGTCAGCGAGTTTCCCGGCCTCTATACTCCCGAGCCTCTCACCAAGGCCAAGGGCCTGTGCACCCCATCGGGTGGCCATAAGCAGTGCATCCCGCGCAGAGAGAGCCGTGGGATCACCTGAGACAGCCTTGTGGAGCTTTGCAGCAGTGGACATCTCGCTTATTATGTCAAGATCGTTGTTGCTTGCCGCACCATCGGTGCCGAAGGTAACCCTCACACCCTTTTTAAGCATATCAGTGACAGGCGCAATACCGGAGGACAGCTTCAGGTTGCTCTCAAGGCAATGGGAGACACTCACACCCCGACTGGCGAGTATCTCTATTTCCTCCTCATCAGGCCAGACGCAGTGTGCTGCCACTATCCTCTCGTTCAAAAGCCCATGAGACTCAAGATGCCTTACAGGACTCTTCCCATAGCGTCTCCCTATCTCCTCAACCTCCCACCTTGTCTCGCTCAGATGGGTGTGTACAGTAACATCATATCTCTCGGCAAGCCTGATGGCCCTTTTGTATGTCTCTGGAGAGCATGTGTAGGGTGCATGAGGGGCAACAGATGGCTTTATCAATTCATCATCCCTGTATTTCTTGATAAACTCCTCAGCCTTCTCAAAGTACTCATCCATGGTTGAGGCAGCCACTGTGGGAAAGTCAAGGATCCCTGTGCCAAGCACAGCCCTCATACCTGCCTTCCTGATTGCATCGGCTGAGGCATCCTCAAAGAAATACATGTCATTGAAAAGTGTTATGCCAGAGCTGAGCATCTCAAGACAGGCAAGCTCTGTAGCATCCCTGACAAAGTCATAACCCAGGAACTTCTGCTCCGCCGGCCATATATGGCCCTCAAGCCACTCCTTGAGGGGCAGGTCATCAGCAAGGCCCCTGAAGTAGACCATTGCAGCGTGGGTATGGGTGTTTACAAGACCCGGGATTACAGCGCAGCCCTTACCACCTATATATCTCCTGGCATCATATCTTTCCGTGATAGCCTCTTCAGGGCCAACATCAACAATTGATGTATCCTTTATAACCACTGCCCCATCATGAATCGGCTCTTCCGCGTCTGTCATTGTAAGGATATACTCACCCCTGACAATGATATCCACCTTCTCTTTCATTACTGGATGACCTCCTCTAAGGTGTCTTATATTTTAACAGAAACTTTATTGTTAGGTGGTAAGACCTTCCGACCTCCCTATCGTCATTGAGCTGCTCCGACAGGGCGATCCATAATCAACCCTGTCATCGCCGTGCTTGACAGGGCGATCCATGGTCTTTCAAAGAAGAACTGGATTACCTGTCAGGCATGCCCCCGAGGGCTTATAATGAATAGCGGGCGTATTATCTGTGGTCTCTGCCGCGGGAAGATCAATCCCATTGTATCAATGCCATGATGAACCACCTCTGTCTACTCCGAAAAATCTGCGATTTTTCGGAGGCCTCTACTGACTGCTCACCGCTCACTGTTCACTGCTTACTGCTAACCCATCCACCCACAAACTGCTCACCGCTCACTCCTTACTGCTAACTCCTGACTCCTGACTCTTGACTCCTGACTGTCTTACTGGCACCCTGCCTTGTTTTATATCTCTGAGATTACTTTGGACACTACTGCCCTGATATGGGATATAATATGATTAACGGGGATTCAGTGGTATCCGGTAAAAAGGGAAGCAAAACACGAGGACAGGGATATCACGGTTTATCGGACAGTGTTGATGATCTATTGAATGAAGGGGTTTATCCAGTGCTTCAATTTTTTAAAAAAGACAGCTCTTCAGAGGAGATAAAGATAAAGGGACAATACTGTCCATCACCAGGGCTTGCTGATGAATCCCGCATCATCTGCCGCCACTGCGGCAATCATATCACCTCTGTTGAAGAGATCATCACTGTACAGGGAAGCCACAGGCATGTCTTTACCAACCCGGCAGGGCTGGTCTTTGAGATAGGATGTTTCTCCACTGCTGATGGATGTCTTGTATCAGGCATACCAACAAGGGAGTTCACCTGGTTTTCAGGGTATAGCTGGAACTACGCCCACTGTGGAAACTGCCTGACCCATCTTGGATGGTTTTACCAGAACAGGGACTCCTCCTTCTTCGGTCTTATCCTTGAAAGACTGATAGAAACCAGCACAACCCATTGAAAGGGATTTATAAACAAGGAGGCATTTATGAAAGAGGCAATGCTATATGAAAGGCTTGAGGATCATAAAGTAAAGTGCCATCTCTGCTGTCACTACTGCACCATAAAGCCGGGGAAAAGGGGTATATGTGGTGTCAGAGAAAACAGAGAGGGCACCCTTTACAGTCTCGTATATGGAAAGGTCATAGCAAGCCATGTTGACCCTATTGAGAAAAAACCCCTCTTCCATTTCCAGCCCGGCTCAAGGTCCTACTCCATATCCACAGTGGGATGTAATTTCCGTTGTCTTCACTGCCAGAACTGGGAGATATCCCAGTATCCCCGTCTTTATTCTGACATAGCAGGTGTGGATACAGAACCCGAAGATGTGGTAAGGATGGCAGAGTCATCAGGCTGTAGCAGCATCTCCTACACCTATACAGAACCAACCATCTTCATGGAGTTTGCCTATGACTGTGCCCGTCTTGCCCATGGAAGGGGGATAAAGAATGTCTTTGTCAGCAATGGATATATGAGCCCTGAGGCAATAGAACTTATAGCCCCCTATCTTGACGGAATAAACATAGACCTCAAGGGCGATGATGATTTTTACAAAAAGATAGCAGGTGCAAGACTTCAGCCAGTGCTTGATTCCATCAGGCTGATGAAAGACAAAGGTGTATGGGTGGAGGTAACCACCCTTGTAATCCCCGGGCTTAATGACTCAGAGGAGTTTCTCAGCTGGACAGGGGGATTCATAAAATCCATTGACCCCTCCATACCATGGCATGTAACACAGTTTTACCCCACCTATAAGCTCACAGACAGGGGGAGGACCCCTGTCTCAACCCTGAGAAGGGCAAGGGAGATCGGCATCAAGGCAGGGCTTAAATACGTCTATGAAGGCAACGTGCCCGGTGAGGGCGGAGAGAACACATACTGCCCGGCCTGTGGAGAACTTCTGATAGAGAGATTTGGCTTTCAACTCCTGAAGGTTAACATGAAGGCTGGTAGATGCAATAAGTGTAGTACCGAGATAGAGGGTGTTGAAATGCCTTAAAAATACTGGTGAGCCATTATGACAAAGGTGGTCAGGACCACAGCCCTTGTATAACCAATCCAGATCTGTAGCCTTCTCCGCATGACCCTTGCACCCTTGCAGGTATAATACCAGATATATATTCCTGAAAAAAGGAAGGTAAACATGGCAAAGATCTCACTGAAGGGGAGCTGGTTTGTTATGAGCAAGGATAAAAGCCCCTCCCTGTCACCTGACACTATGATTCCCATGCTGAGCAGAAAGATGATAATGCCCCTCATCAGGCACTGTATAACCTCTCTGATATAGGCATTATCAATCTTCTGTCTTTTCATGAGAGCCTCAAATTTAAATATTTTATCAACTAATTACACTCCTTAATATCATTATCGTCTATTTTGAAAAAAATCTCCAGTGTTTTTTGAAAATTTTCTGGATACCTCTAAAGGGATCTGTGGACACCCTCTGGCCGCCAGGCAGGGGATATCACACCACCCTGCGTCTCTGTCTGGAGGGAGGCAGCCCAGAAGAGAATCCCTTTACCATAACGGCATCTTATATCATCAACCGTCTCAAGGAACCGTCTTCTCCTGTTCTGCTTACTGAAGAGGGATTGTTGCGGCATGTTCCTGACAAGACAACCAAGGGATACCCCAAGAAGCCGGACAGGCTCCCTTAGCCTCACAGACCTGACCATATCCTTTGTTGTGCAATAGACAAGGTGTGTATCACTGGTGGGAAGACTCAGCTTTTGATGAACAGAGAAGGTATGAAAGCTCCTGTATCTTATAACCACAGATACTGTTTTTCCGGCATAACCATATCTCCTTGCCCTGAAGGTCACCATATCAGACAGTATAAGTAGATACCGATCAATCTCTGAGATGCGAAATATATCCTCTGGCAGGGTCATACTATGACCGATTGATCTGATATCTTCTGCCTCGGGGTCAGACACCACGGGGGTCTCATCTATTCCCATGGCCATCATCCTGAGCCTTTCACCCACGATCCCGAAACGGCTTCTCAAGACACCAGGGTGCATCCTTGAAAGCTCCCCGCATGTCTTTATACCCATTGCCTTCAGGTGGGCTGCCATCCTCTTGCCTATACCCCAGAGTTCATCAGGTGGCAGGCCTTCAAGTACCTCTGAGACCTCGCCGGGCTTTATCCATCTCAAACCATCAGGTTTTGAAAGGTCTGCTGCAAGCTTTGCAATCAGTTTATTCGGACCTATACCTACTGTGGCATTTATACCAAAGCGGCTCCTTATCTCCCTTTTTATCCGCTCTCCTATCTTAAGAGGGCCTCCAAAGAGGTGCTGCGATGCTGTCACATCAAGAAAAGCCTCGTCTATGGAGTATATCTCCACTAGGGGGGTGTATTTCAGATATATCTTTTTCAGCTCTGTACAGGTATGGGTGTATTTGTCATTGTTTCCTGTTACCACGATAAGTTCAGGGCATCTCTGTCCTGCCTCATGGAGGTTCATCCCTGTCTTTACACCCCATTTCCTTGCCTCGTATGATGCGGTGGTCACCACTGTCCTCTTACCTCCACCTATCACGGCAATGGGCTTACCCCTGAGGGCAGGGTTACACTGCTGCTCCACAGAGGCAAAAAAGGCATCCATGTCTATGAGAAGTATCACCCTTTCCATAGCCTGAGATCTTTTTCAGAAGGAATCATCTCCTTTTGACACAGGGCAATATTATATGATATATATAAATATATGAAGACAACCATAGATATTGCTAATGGTTTATTTGAGGAGGCAAAAAAGATAGCCAGAAGGGACAATACCACCCTGAAGGCACTCATTGAGGAAGGACTGCGTCGGGTGGTGGAGGAGAAA
The DNA here is from genome assembly GCA_011321725.1 of Nitrospirota bacterium. Taxonomy (GTDB): domain Bacteria; phylum Nitrospirota; class Thermodesulfovibrionia; order Thermodesulfovibrionales; family JdFR-85; genus JAADHP01. Next base: position 5,478 of record DROX01000227.1, read on the forward strand.
AAAAGGAAGAAGGCATTCCGCCTCAAAAAGGTCACATTCAAAGGCAGAGGGCTTTCGCCAGAGTTCAGGGATGCCTCATGGGAGGAGATTAGAAGAGAGATATACAAGGGTCGTGGTGGATGATTGCGATTGATACCAACATCCTTGTTTATGCCCACAGAGAGGACATACCATGGCACGAAGCTGGATTTAAGTGCATTAAATCCCTTGCTGAGAGTACCACTGTCTGGGCAATACCCTGGCCCTGTATCCATGAATTTCTGGCTATTGTTACCCATCCAAAAATCTTTGACCCTCCAACCCCCGTAGATATAGCCCTTAAACAGGTTCAGGCCTGGCTGGAGGCTCCCTCGCTGGTACTGCTTTCTGAAACTGATATGCACTGGTCTGTATTGATGGAAGTTATAAAAAAGGGAAAGATACAAGGTCCTATGGTGCATGATGCAAGGATTGCTGCACTTTGCATAGAACATGGTGTAAAAGAACTCTGGAGTGCAGACCGTGATTTCAGCCGTTTCAGGGGCCTTACAGTAAAGAATCCTCTTGTTGCTTAGCCTCCAAGACATTAAACCGCCTCTGTACCCTGTTGCTCAGAGAGGTATAAATCTTAAATCCTAAACCCTCTCTGTCTCCACTGCATTGAGCCTCCAGCATAGTGTGTCGGTCTCATAGGAGAGGCTGTAGAGGGTACCGCCGTCTGTGACAGAGAAGAAATGTATCATCCTGAACCCGTCTCTCTGCGTCCAGTGGTAGGTGACCCTCTTTATCTTTATAATGCGATTATTCCATTTAAACCTAAGGGGCCTTATCCTGCCCTCATAAAAGGTGGCCTCCACCACTACAGGCTCATCTAACTCAACCATCCCAGAACCTCCAAAATTCATCAAAAAACTTAAATTAAGTCAGGGGATATTGACTTTTCGTCTCATTCTCGCAGGCCATCCATGGCCTGCTCCGAGGAGAAAATCAGGTTCACCTTCCTGGTGAACCTTCATTGATTTTCAAAACCGCTCAAAGCCAATATCCCATGACTTATGTTATCACCCGAATCTCCTGTGGTAATCCACATCAGAACCTCCTTATAAGTCCCACAACCCTGCCAAGTATCCGCACATCACGAGGGTCAAGCTCTACAGGCTCCATATCAGTGTTTTCAGGCTTTAGTATCACCTTACCAGCCCTCCTGTAAAACCTCTTTACCGTTGCCTCATCCTCTATAAGGGCAACCACTATATCACCCTGTCTTGGTTCCACACCTGGCCTTACTACAACGATGTCTCCCTCCATTATCCCGGCACCCTTCATGCTCTCACCTCTGACCCTGAGGGCAAACCCCTCCTCCAGGGGGAAAAGCTCTTTGTGGAGACTTATGTACTCCTCTATATTTTCACCTGCCAGTATGGGTAGCCCTGCCCTTATTGTTCCCAGAAGGGGGATCTTCAGTACATCACCTGCATGAACACCACCTACAACCTCAATCCCCCTTGATTGAAAGGGCCTTTTCCTCAGATAACCCTTCCTGACAAGGGCATCAATATGCTGCTTCGCAGAAAGGGGGCTGCGGTAGCCAAAGGCACGGGCCACCTCCCTTACAGTAGGCGGATAGCCATGATCCTTTATAAAGCCTTCAATGTATCGTAGCACCCTTTCCTGGATAGGGGTAAGCTCCATGATAGCCTCTCTTATTTATATACTATACAAATGTATAGTAAAAGTCAATACTAAAATTTTAATTTTAGTTTTTATATTAATTTTAGATTGACATTTAATCTTGAAGAGGGTATACTAATCGTAAGAAAAGCCCTCCCCCTCCTCTATTTATCCCCGGGCGGGATGGACGGTCCCGCCTGGTTTCTTCATCCCCTTAACTTTCCATTTATAACCCTGTTATGCTACAGTAAAATATGAAAAAAGTCATCTTTGCAATCGTCTCAACCCTTCTGATAGCTGGTCCACTATACGCTGTGGTTGCTCCCTGGGAGATTGAGGAGATAATGGACAAACCCGCCCCTGAATTTACCCTGCAGGACTTGCAGGGAAAGAGGATATCCATATCCGATTTCAAGAACAAGGTGGTACTGATAAACTTCTGGGCATCATGGTGCATACCCTGCAAGAACGAGATGCCCTCGCTGAACAGGCTCTTTCTGAGGTATAAAGACAGGGACCTTGTAGTGCTTGGCATCTCTATTGACAGGACAAAGGAAGCGGTACAGAACTTCCTGAAGGAAACTCCCCTGAACTTTCCTATATTGCTTGACAGCACTGTTGAGATATCCCAGAAATATAAGGTCTACGCCTACCCAACCACATTCCTAATTAACAGAAAGGGTATAATAAAGGCCAAATTCATCGGTGAGGAGGACTGGCTTTCACCAGAGAAGACCACACTGATAGAGAAATACATAAATCAAAAATAAAAAAAGAAAGCAGGGAGGGCACCCCATGAAAAAGGTCTTGATATTTATAATCGCTCTGATCGCAGGGATACTGATATTCTCTTTTGCCATAGGAAAGCACAACCCCGTAA
>DROX01000228.1 GCA_011321725.1 Nitrospirota bacterium
CAAAGCTGCCCCATGAGCTCCTTTCAAGGATATCTAACAGGATAATAAACGAGGTACAGGGTATAAACAGGGTCGTCTATGATATAACATCCAAACCACCCGGTACAATTGAGTGGGAATAAACTCAGTGGTGTCCAAAATAATTTCAGAATATATAAACAAGGCAGGGTGCGATAAGACAGTCAGGAGTCAAGAGTCAAGAGTCAGGAGTCAGGAGTTAACAGTGAGCAGTAAGCAGTGAGCAGTTTGTGGGTAGATGAGTTGATGGGTGGATGAGTGAATGAGTAGATGAGTAGATGAGTAAAAATGGGTAAATGGGTAGATGGATGGGGTAAAGGAGAAATCCATGTATTTTCAGGATATAATCAGGACACTCAATCAGTTCTGGTCAGAGAGGGGCTGCCTCATACTGCAGCCCTATGATATTGAGGTTGGTGCAGGAACCTTCCATCCAGCCACCTTTCTCCGTGTCCTCGGCCCAGAGCCCTGGAGGGTGGGTTATGTTGAACCCTCCCGCCGTCCAACAGATGGCCGTTACGGTGAAAACCCCAACAGACTCCAGCATTACTACCAGTATCAGGTGATCCTGAAACCCTCTCCCCTCAGGAGTCAGGAGATATACCTTGACAGCCTGAGGGCACTCGGGCTTGATCCCCTCAGGCATGACATAAGATTCGTTGAGGATGACTGGGAATCCCCAACCCTTGGAGCCTGGGGACTTGGCTGGGAGGTCTGGCTTGATGGTATGGAGATCACCCAGTTCACCTATTTCCAGCAGGTGGGCGGGATAGACCTTAAGCCCGTCTCCGTGGAGATAACCTACGGACTGGAGAGAATAGCCATGTACCTCCAGGAAGTGGAAAGCGTGTTTGACATAAAATGGTCAGAGGAGATCACCTATGGTGAGGTTCATCACCAGCAGGAGGTGGAATGCTCCAGGTACAACTTTGATCTTGCTGACGTAGGACTGCTGAGAAGGCACTTTGATGATTTTGAAAGGGAGTCAAGGAGGCTCATTGAGGAGGGGCTTGTTATTCCAGCCTATGAGTTCTGCCTGAAATGCTCACATACATTCAACCTCCTTGATGCAAGAGGTGCCCTTTCCGTTACCGAGAGAACGGGGTATATCGCACGTGTAAGGGGGCTTGCAAAGCTTGTTGCAGAGGCCTATCTTAACCAGAGGCGGGAAAAGGGCTTCCCCCTTCTTGGCAAGAGGTTTCCTGAAATAAAAGAGGGACATCCCCGGGAGCTACATAAGCCTTTGCAGGCGGAGACCACACCTGTGGGTGATTTTCTTTTGCTGGAACTCGGCACAGAGGAGATACCTGCCAGATTCATGAGCCCCCTTATAGAACAGCTACGCAACAGGGCAGGTCAGTATCTTGAAGAACTCAGGATAGACTTTAAAGGCCTGAGGACCTTTGGCACACCACGAAGGCTTGTCCTCATAGTAGAGGGACTCGCCGGCACACAGCGGAGCGAGAAGCGCATAATCTGGGGTCCCCCGAAGAAGGTTGCCTTTGACAGTGAGGGCAGACCCACAAAGGCTGCCACCGGGTTTGCAGCCTCACATGGGTTGGATGTCAAGGACCTCAAGACCGGCAGAAAGGGTAAAGGCGAATACATTATGGTGGAGATTGAGGAGCGTGGAAGGGAAACAAAGGAACTCCTCCCCGGGCTCCTGAAAAGGCTTATACTTGATCTGCACCTTCCGAAGTCAATGCGATGGGCAGATGGTGATATCCGATTCATCAGACCGATTCAATGGATCGCTGCCCTTTACAGGGGTGAGAGGGTGGATTTTGAGCTTGACGGTTACAAGAGCGGTAGCCACACCTATGGACACAGGTTCCTGAGCCCCGGACCTGTAGGCTTCTCAACCCCGGAAGAGTACATCCAGAGGCTTGAAGAAGGCAATGTTATTGTTGACCATGAAAAAAGGGTGAGGATAATAAAAGAACAGCTGGAGGAACTCTCCTCAGAGACAGGCGGTACTGTTGTACTGGACCCTGAACTCCTTGAGACGGTAAACTTTCTTGTTGAAAAACCCTACTCTGTACTGTGCGAATTCCCTGAGGGGTTTCTTGAGCTCCCCAAGGAGCTGCTTGTAACGGTCATGAAGGACCACCAGAAGTATTTTGCCATAGAGGACAGCGAGGGCAGGCTTGTAAACCGTTTCATCGTTGTAAGCAACACCTCTGAGGCCAATGAGGAGGCCGTGCGTACAGGTGCACAGCGGGTGATAAAGGCACGGTTTGAGGACGCACGTTTTTACTACAGTGATGACCTCAAGAGACCACTTCAGGACAGGCTTGATGAACTGAAGGGGGTAATCTTTCATGAAAGGCTTGGTTCACTCTACGACAAGGTAATGCGGATAAGCGCCATAGCCTCAAGGATAGCAGAGCTTGTACCTGTTGATAAAGACAAGCTCCAGAGGGCTGCCCTGCTGTCAAAGACCGATCTTGTTTCAGGTGTGGTCAGGGAGTTCCCTGAACTCCAGGGTCTGATGGGCAGGTATTACGCTGAGGCACAGGGTGAGGACAGGGAGGTTGCCCTTGCACTGTATGAGCAGTATCTGCCCACCCACTCAGGAGGTGTACTCCCCAGCACTGAGACAGGAGCTGTGCTGAGCCTTTCTGACAGGATTGACACCATAGTGACCTTCTTCTCAATAGGCCTGAAGCCAACAGGCTCGGAAGACCCCTTTGCACTGAGGAGGCATGCCCTTGCCATTATAGCCATCCTCTCCGAAAGGGGATATGATATTACACTTGGATGGCTTATTGAGACCGCCCTCTCATGCATGCCTGTTCAGTACGGCAAGGATCTGAAGGCCGAGATTGAACAGTTCTTCTTGCAGCGTCTGGAGGGAATACTCCTCTCCGAGGGATACAGCCATGATGTGGTCAACGCGGTTCTTGGCAGGGCAATGGAGAACCCCTTACAGCTTCTGAGAGAGATTGTGAAGGCCCTTGTGGGATTCAAGAACTCAGAGGCCTACCAGGAAACCATCACTGCCCTGAAGAGGGTCTTCAATATCCTGAAAGAAGCCCCTGCTGCAGAGGTTGACAGTGCGTTGTTTTCATCCAGTGAAGAAGAGGCGCTTTATAAGGCTGTTACCGAGGTTGAGGGAAGGATAGACAACCTGTTCTCATGCAAGGACTTTCATGGTGCCCTTGGAGTCCTAAGAGAGCTGACAGCACCTGTCAATGAGTTCTTTGACAATGTGCTGGTGATGGACAAGGATGAGAGGGTACGCTCCAACAGACTTGCTCTACTTAACAAAATAAGAACAGCTGCCTTGAAGATTGCCGACCTGTCGGAGTTACAGGAATTGTAGAACCGTTCATTGGTTTGACTTGCTTTGAAAATTCTACTTGACAAATCACCTATGCCTGTGATATGAAAAAACGGATGATGCCTGTTTTACAGGCATTTAATTTTTTTGTTTATTCAGGAGGTCATGATGAATTTTCCAGATGATCTGAAATACCACAAGGAACATACCTGGGTCAGGGTCTCCGGCAAGAAGGCAACCGTGGGCATTACTGATTACGCCCAGGACCAGCTTGGAGACATAGTCTACATTGACCTGCCTGATGTGGATTCGGAGATTGAAAAGGATGCAGAGTTTTCAGAGATTGAGTCCACAAAGGCAACATCATCTGTGATCGCCCCTGTTAGCGGAACCATAGTTGAGGTAAACGAGGAGCTTGATGAGTCACCGGAGATAATCAACGAGGACCCCTATGGGAAAGGCTGGATAGCAGTGGTTGAACTATCCGACCCCTCAGAACTTGATGACCTTATGGACGCATCAGACTACCAGAGCTATGTGGAGGAGGAGGCAAAATAATGAAACTGTGCGTCTTGGGTGCTGGCCCTGGTGGGTATGTGGCTGCAATCAAGGCCGCACAGCTTGGTGCAGAGGTGACGGTTGTTGAAGAGACAGAGGTTGGCGGGACATGTCTAAACCGCGGATGCATTCCAACAAAGACGCTTCTTGCATCCACCGAATTGTATAACAGGATCAAGGAGGCTGACAGGTTCGGCATTGAACTTAAGGCTGAGGCAACGGCCAGCCTCCAGAAGATAATGGAACGAAAGAACAAAGTCGTACAGACCCAGGTTAAAGGCATAAAGGGGCTCTTCAAGAGCTGGTCAGTTGAATTGAAAAATGGCAGGGGAACACTCCTGTCAGAAAGGGAGATAAAGGTCTCCGGAGCAGATACAGAAGAGAGGATGACCTTTGAAAGGCTTATTATTGCAACAGGCTCAAGACCGGCAGAGATTCCACTCTTTGAGTTTGATGGGAAAAAGATCATCTCTTCCACAGAGGCACTTGAGCTGACAGAACTTCCAAGGAGCATGCTCATTATTGGTGCCGGTGTAATAGGCTGTGAATTCGCATGTATCTTTAATGCCCTGGGGACGGAGATCACAATGGTGGAACTCCTGCCAAGGGCTGTCTCCACGGAGGATGAGGAGATATCCTCTGTGCTGGAAAGAGAACTGAAGAAGAAAAAGATCAAGCTCTTTACCGGTACCAAAGCCGAGAAGGTGGAGATCAAGGATGATGGTGTACATACAACACTTTCAAACGGTAAAGTGATAGTCACAGAAAAGGTACTTGTTTCAATAGGAAGGGCATTGAACTCCCACGGCATAGGGCTTGAAAATGCAGGAGTGGAGATGGGACAGCGGGGTGAGATAAAGGTGGATACCCGTATGAAGACAACAGCAGAAAACATATATGCCGTCGGTGATGTCACAGGTGGGATACTCCTTGCCCATGTAGCATCCAGGGAAGGCATAGTGGCAGCAAGCAATATCATGGGAGAGCCTGCAGAGATGGACTACTCAGTGGTGCCTGCCGCCATATTCACCTCACCAGAGATCGCCTCGGTCGGACTCAGGGAGCATCAGGCAAGAGAGAGAGGAATTGATTATACCACCGGCCACTTCCAGTTCAGGGCGCTTGGAAAGGCCCATGCAATGGGTGAGATATCAGGTCTGATCAAGGTGGTTGCAGAGGGAAAGACTGACAGGATACTGGGTGTACATATTATCGGCCCCCATGCATCAGACCTTGTACATGAAGCAGCAGTGGCAATAAAGGCAGGCCTCAGGGTGAAGGAGATCGCAGATACAATCCATGCCCATCCAACGCTTGCAGAGGGTTTGATGGAGGCTGCCGAGGATGTCCATGGAGAGGCGATTCATCTCCCAAAAAAACAGTAAGGAGCCATAGAGATTGATTTCACAACTGACACGGGGAAAATGGTTTGAGTCTGTATTCAGGGAGCATAAAGAGCAGTTTTCCGAGATTGATACACTTCTGAGGGCTCTTGACAGGTTCTTTATAATTGAGAATCTTCCGATCCAGAAGGAGGTCTATACAGCCCGCAACTTCTATATTGAACTATCAATCATCAAGGATGTGATACTGAGGCTTCTGAGTCTCCTTGAGCAGGTAATACCTGAAAGTACAAAAAACGCCTTCTGGTTCCAGAAATATGCCGAGCAGAGCTATGCCTCTGACAGAAAGCATGACATGCTGCGGGCCATCCTTTACAGACAGGATTCACCTGAGAACTCACTTATACTCCTCTATGATTCATTCATAAACCTGAAGGTTATCATTACCGATATACTCAAGAATAACAGGATAAACTATATGGCCTTCAAGAACTATGGCGATATAATCACAAGGGAGATCAGGGAGAACAGATACTTCAATCCCTTCAGCAAGGATATCAACCCTGACTTTGACAGGATCAGGAATCCCGAGCTTTCCAGGATCACCAGGTCAATCAAGGACAGGGATACAAAGAGGGCTGTCTCAACGGTGTTTATACTGCTGTACAGGATCCTCAGATACCTCAGGCACGTTGATATAGCCTCTCACCTGCATGTATCACTGAACTGCAGTTATGTGATACTCATCCTGATACGCTCCGAGATCAAGGGCCTTGTCAAGTATCTGAGGGACATCTCGGCAAACATTGACGATGCCAAACTCAGGGAGACCATTGACTCGCTGGCATTCCAGTTCTCAATTGAATCAAAGAGGGTCTATGAACAGGAGCTGAGGGACCTCTCCAGGATTTCCGCCCTGAACAGGATAAGGGGACGTATTGAGAACTGTCACGGAATACTGAGAAACCTGACAGAACAGTGTATTGTCCAGCTTGCCTCATACTTTTCACCCAGCATTGAAGGGGAGCAGCTTTTCCCGAGCTTCAAGACCAGACTGGAACAGTCCATGAAGCTGAGGGAGGATATTTATGTGCTCTACGAACTGATCAACATACTTGAAGGTGTCTTCCAGAAGGAGAAGGCACGGCTGAAGATATTTGATGCACTGAAATCCTATATGCTCTACTTTGAAAGCTTTACATTCAGGCTTCTCAGGTATGATGACTACGAGGAGTTTGCAAAGTTCTTTGAGGAGTTCCTCTCCATACTGCCTGAACAACTGTCACCAAGTGAGGCACAGAAGTTATATGAGAAGATCCACAGGTTCAAGATTTTTCTTGAGACCACACTGAGGCTAATCTCACAGAGGACGGAGCTGAGAGACAGGCCTATTGATAAAAAGAGGGCAGAGGATGTGCTTGCCCAGTTCTTGCCGGATAATCTTTGAGATATACAACAATTTTCAAGGAGGTTATCATGTCAGAAATAGTGGATGTCCATGCCAGGGAGATCCTGGACTCAAGGGGTAACCCCACTGTTGAGGTTGAGGTATTTCTTGCCTCCGGTGCCGCGGGCTCTGCAGCGGTCCCCTCTGGTGCCTCTACAGGCGAACGGGAGGCCCTTGAACTGAGAGACGGTGATGAAACACGGTACCACGGAAAGGGTGTTACAAGGGCTGTAAATAATGTTATTGAAGAGATCGCACCCCGTATCATCGGCCTTGACTCGGAGGATCAGGTATATATAGACAACCTCCTGATAGAGCTTGACGGAACGGAAAACAAGCAGCATCTTGGGGCCAATGCGATACTTGGGGTCTCACTTGCCATCTGTCGTGCCACTGCAAATGAGCTTGAACTCCCCCTCTACCGGTATATTGGTGGCACGAATGCCAGGCTCCTGCCCCTCCCAATGATGAACATAATGAACGGAGGTGCCCATGCTGACAACAACCTGGACATCCAGGAGTTCATGATAATGCCGGTTGGATTTGAGGACTTTTCATCCGCCCTGAGGGCCGGCTCGGAGATATTCCACACACTTAAAAAGATACTCAGGGAGAGGGGATTGAATACGGCTGTTGGTGATGAAGGTGGGTTTGCACCAAGCCTGGAGAGAAACGAAGAGGCCATCACCCTGATAATGGAGGCGATAGAGAGATCAAATTACAGGCCGGGCGAGGATGTCTACCTTGCACTTGATGTTGCAGCCTCAGAGCTTTTCAGTGATGGCAAATACAGCTTTGAGGGTAAAGAGCTCAGCTCCTCGGAGATGGTTTCCTATTACGAGGAAATTGTCAAGAAGTATCCCATCCTTTCCATAGAGGATGGCATGGGTGAAAACGACTGGGACGGATGGAAGGAGCTGACGGCAAGGCTTGGAAAGAAGGTCCAGTTGGTGGGTGATGATATCTTTGTAACAAATACAAAGATAATCAGGAGAGGCATAGAAGAGGGTGTAGCCAACTCCGTTCTTATAAAACTCAACCAGATCGGTACACTCACCGAGACACTTGATGCAATTGAGATGGCAAAAGAGGCAGGGTATACAACGGTCATCTCCCATCGTTCAGGTGAGACGGAGGATACCACCATTGCTGACCTTGCGGTGGCCTGCAACACCGGTTTTATAAAGACAGGTTCACTTGCAAGGAGTGAGAGGATTGCCAAGTACAACCGGCTCCTCAGGATTGAGGAGGAGCTTGGCGATGCCGCACAATTCCCGGGCCTCCGGGCATTCTATAACCTGCGATCCTAAAATAGGGATTGAGTATACTTAACTTCAGTGGTGTCCAAAATAATTTCAGTTTTATAAACAAGGCAGGGCACAATAAATACAGTCAGGAGTCAGAAGTCAGAAGTCAGGAGTTAACAGTGAGCAGTAAGCAGTGAGCAGTTTGTGGGTGGATGGGTGGATGAGTAAGTGGGTTAGCAGTGAGTAGCAAGAAAGGCCCTCTGAAAAATCGCAGATTTTTCGGAGTATAAAGAG
>DROX01000229.1 GCA_011321725.1 Nitrospirota bacterium
GGGGTGATTACCTCTGCCTCTGGAAAGGCAACCCTTACCTGGTAGGGAAAGCTCTGGGTCAGCGGGCAGGCATGTCCCTTCTCATACCTGTCATCTGGCTGGCACATATTGGTAAAGCTGGGAAGGAATATCCTGCTAACGCCCTTCTCAAGCAGGTATCTTACATGACCGTAACCAACCTTCACAGGAAAGCAGGTCTCTGCCAGTACCACCTCAACGCCAAGATTTATGACCCTCCTGTTAGTCACTGGGGATGGTACCACCTCAAAGCCAAGTTCCCACAGAAGGGTGCTCCAATAGGGCAGATAGTCATGGAAGAAAAAGACATAGGGAAGCCCAATCCTGCCGTATCTTGCCCCTTCGCCGGCCTGCCTGAATCTCTCGGAGTAGATTTGATGACTCTTCCACAACTGCTCATCCCTGAACTTAAACAGATCTGGCAGCCCCTTCTTCTTACGCCTTATATCGTATCTTTCGCACCTGCCGCCATAGAACAGATATCCATCCTCTCCCTCAATCTTAACCCTGTTGATTTCACACATGTTCTCGCAACCCTTGCATTCAAAGGAGCTCTGGTGGTAGGCCCTATCAGCAAGGTCAAAGCCCTTGAAGGTGGTCCTCCTTTCAGGGTTTGCCTTCATATAGTCCCTTACGATAAGGGCCATCCCTATTGCACCTGTTACGTCATGATGGGGTGGAACAGTGATGGTTTTGTTCAGGTATTTTTCAAAGGCTGCCACAACAGCCTTGTTGAATGCCGTACCTCCCTGGAAGAATATCTTCTCACCGATCCTCCTTCCTGCAACAACCCTGTTTATATAGTTTTCCACAATTGAGTAGGCAAGACCTGCAAGGAGGTCATTCTTCCGGGCACCCCTCTGGAGCTGGCTCATCAGGGAGTTCTCCATGAACACAGTGCATCTCTCTCCGAGGCTGCATGGAGAACACGAGGAGAAGGCACATTCGGCAAACTCCCCTTTAACCGATATACTGAGCTTCTCCGCCTGTTCCTCAAGGAAACTGCCGGTGCCAGCTGCACAGGCCTTGTTCATCTCAAAATCCACAATCACACCATCCTTCAGTGAGATGTACTTGGAATCCTGGCCACCGATCTCAAATATGGTATCCACCTCAGGATCAATAAAGGCGGCAGCAGTGGCCTGGGCGGTGATCTCGTTCTTCACAATATCGGCGCCGACAAAATCAGCTATCATGTATCTTCCGGAACCCGTGGTTCCCACCCCACAGATCTCAACACTCTCACCAACAATATCGCCAATCTCCCTGAGCCCCCTTCTGACAGCCTCTATGGGTCTGCCAGAGGTCATGAGATAACGCTTTGCTATCAGCCTGCCCTCCTCATCAAGGAGGGCAAGGTTTGTACTTATTGATCCTATATCAATCCCGAGGAAACACCTCACCCTCTGTCCGGAGGATGCAGCCAAGGGCTGCTCTCTCATATCCCTGAAGGGGAGTATATGCCTCTCCATAAAACCATCGTTGTCCTGGATAAGTGGTTTACGGACACCCTGTGAATGGGTCTGCCTTGGCAGTGCCCTCCTGAGACTGTCCAGATCAATGGGCCTGAGGAGGCCATCCTCAGCTGCCTTAAGGGCCACACCTATGGCACCCATCATGGCTGTATGCTCGGGTATTATAAGTCCTTCAAGCTCAAAGACCTCCCTGAATGCCCTGACGACACCCCTGTTCAGCGCCACACCACCCATAAAGGCCACATCAAGGGGCAGTTTCCTGCCCTTCACTATTGAGCCCTTGAAATTCCTTGCCACTGCGAAGCAGAGCCCTGCCACGATATCCTCCACTGGTGTGGCAATCTGCTGTAGATGTATCATGTCTGATTTTGCAAAGACACTGCACCTGCCGGCTATGTGGGGTGGCTTGCTGCTTTTCAGTGCAAGTGAACTGAACTCCTCAATGGAGAGCAACAGCCTTTCAGCCTGTTGATCAAGAAAGGAACCTGTGCCTGCAGCGCATACCGAGTTGAGTGAGAAATCCTTTATTGAACTACCCTCAAGGATCAGGAGCTTTGAGTCTTCACCACCCATCTCCATTATTGTTCTGACAGAGGGGTAGAGCCGTGATACAGAGGTTGAGAGTGCAATCAACTCGTTTATATGGTTAAGCCCCATTGATTCTGCAATCAGTTTGCCTGTAGCACCTGTAATTGCGGCAGGGGCTGATCTGCCCTCTTCGCCTACCGATTCAAGCATCTCAAGGAGGGTTTCAAGGGGATGACCATGATGGCGTCTATAAAGGGTTTTGATAATATCTCCCTTTTCATCCAGAAAGACAAGCTTTACACTTACAGAACCGCTATCTATACCAAGGATACGAGACATAGACACCTCCAACCAACCCTGATAGAGTCTTCTTAATCACAAATTGGTGTATATATATTATATTTTATCATTATACAGTAGTGTCCAAAATAATTTCAGTTTTATAAACCAAGGCAGGGTGCCGAAGAAAAATAAGCACCACACCTTATTCACAGTGAGCAGTAAGCAGTGAGCAGTTGATGGGTGGATGGGTAGATGAGTAAATGGGTTGATGGGTTAGTAGTAAGCAGTAAGCAGTTTGTGGGTAGATGAGAGGATGAATTGATGAGTCAGGTAGGTGTAACTCAAAAGCAGACTCTGTCATTGTCGGACCCGTCCAGGTCCCCAATCAAGTTGAGGACAGGCTCTGACCAGAGAATTGACCCAACAAGCCATAACCGCATCCTGTCATCGCCGTGCTTGACACGGCAATCCATGGTCTTTTTAGATTCCCTGGTCAAGCCAGGGAATGACAGAAGGGTAAATAGCTTGTCACTGTCGGACTTGATCCGACAGTCCATTGTTAAAAATGGATTACCCGGTCAAGCCGGGTAATGACAATGGTGGGGCTGGATTACCAGCCAGGCATGCCCCCGAGGGCCTTAATCGGGGGCTGAAGAATGATATTTTTATGAGGTGCCCTGCCTTGATAGGGATTTATTTTAGACAAATATGATCATTAAATTACCTGAATAAATGCACATTTTAGATATCTTGTCTCCGGCATTGTTGCAAGAACAGGATGGTCCCTGCCCTGGGATCGGAGTTCAACAATCCTCAGGTACCTCTGATTCACCCTGGCTGCATACTGGATGACCTCCAGAAAGGCCTCAAGTGTGAGATGGTGGGAGCATGATGACGTGGCCAGGAATCCACCTCTCTTGAGGATGGCAACGGCATTCGCATTTATCGCCCTGTATCCCCTTATGGCCTGTTTAAGGTTTGCCTTTGACTTTACAAATGCAGGTGGATCAAGCACTATGAAATCGTATCTTCTGCCTTCAGACCTTTCCGCATCAAGGAAGTCAAATACATCGGCACACACGGGCTCTATCCTTTCTGAAAGACCATTGATAGCAGCATTGCGGGAAATCATCTCAACAGCCCTTGAGGAGGAATCTACCGCAATAACCCTCGCACCTTTCCTTGCAATATGCACCGCCCAGGCACCTGAGTAGGAAAAAAGATCAAGCCCTGTCCCTCCCTTAACAAGGGTGGAAAAGGCAAGCCTGTTCTCACGCTGGTCAAGGAAGAATCCCGTCTTCTGCCCCTCCAGTACATCCACAAGGATCCTGCTATCACCCTCTCTTATCAGGGGCATCTCTTTTACCTCACCCATTGCTACGTACTTTTCCTCTGGAAGCCCCTCAATGGTCCTGAAGGCAGAGTCATTTCTCATCACCACGGCAGAGGGATTCAGCAGCCTTGCCAGCACATCAATGACCTTGTCCTTCAACCTCTCGGCACCAGCCGTAAGGAGCTGCACCGCAAGCAGGTCATTGTATTTATCAACGATAATGCCTGGAAGCAGGTCAGCCTCTCCAAAAACAAGCCTGCAGCTGCTTGTGTCACCAAGCACATCCTCCCTGTACTTTATTGCATCAGAGATCCTCTCTGTCAGGAACCTCCTGTTTATCTCCTGTTTTCTCCTTGTAAGCAACCGTATGGTGATCAGGCTCCTGGGATTTATATACCCTCTGCCAAGAAAATTACCCTGCCTGTCAAGGAGGTTCACCATCTCGCCTGGTTCGTATCCTGATAACCTGGAGGCGATCTCGTTTGAAAAGACCCAGAGATGGCCTGATAATAAACGTTTTGTTTTCTTGAGTTTCACATCCTTCATCGGAATAATCTTGTTATCGGGAGTCTGGCAGGATGCCTGACGGGAATTGTACGTAATATTCACCCTGCCATCCCTGCTGAAGTCTATCACCGCTCTTCAGATGATGTTATCCAGCTGGATTCTCTTCAAACCTTCCTTTTCTATATTCTCTCTTGTCAGGTTTTCAATATAGGGGAATGTACCTACCACCGGAACATTGATCAATCGCTTTATTACGGATATGTTGCTGTCAACGGAGATGTCACCTCCCTGGGCAGTCTCGTTTATAACAACCCCTCTCAGATCAAGCCCCTTTGAGAGGGCTGACTCAACTGTAAGGAAGGTATGATTCAGGGTCCCGAGCCTGTTCACCGAAACCACAAGGAGGGGGAGGCCAATATAACCGACCAGGTCTGCAACAAAAAGGTCCTCCTTCACGGGGACCATAAGCCCTCCGATACCCTCAACAACTACAAAGTCATACTCTCTTGAGAGCCTTTTGTAGGCCCTGAATATGACCTCAGGGTCAATGTATCTGCCCTCTATCTCTGAGGCGACAAGGGGTGCCACAGGCGCTTCAAATCTATAGGGGGTGATCTCATTGATTGATATATCCAGATCAGCCATGTACCTGAGGAATTCCCCATCTGATGGGATCAACACATCTCCTTCCCTTGAACAGCCTGTCTCCACAGGTTTCATCACGCCTACCTTGAGCCCCTTTCTTTTCAGGACCCTTACAATTGCTCCGGCAATCACTGTCTTGCCCACGCCCGTGTCTGTACCTGTTATGAATATTCCTCTACCCATGGATATTCAATCCAGATCCCTGTGTAAGTGTGAGATAGCCTTACTGAAGGCAGTGGTTAGAACCTTATCACTGGATCTGAGTTTAAATTTCATCCCACCATCCCTGGCCATCAATAATTAAAACCCACTCTGCTTTCACAGGTAAAGACCTGCCCTGTAATGGACCCGCTCTTCAGGATAAAACATATCAATTCCACAACATCATCAGGTGATGAGAGTCCACCCAATGCGCTCACATCTGCTGCCCTTTTCATTGCCTCTGCAGCCTTCAATCCCATTCCAAGTGGCAGATAACCGGGGATCAGGGCATTTATCTTTATATTATACACGGACAACTCCTTTGAAAGGGAAAGGGTAAGCCCTATAAGTCCAGCCTTTGATGCACTATATGCAGCCTGCCCTTCGCTTCCCCTTATGCCTGAGTAGGAGGAGATATTGATGATATGGCCGCCACCATGCTCTATCATCTGGGGAACAAAGGACTTGATCACATTGAAGGCACCTTTCAGATTGGTATTTATCACCCTGTCCCATTCATCCTCGGTATATCTCACCAGGAGTTTATCTATGGTGATTGAGGCATTATTGATGATAATATCAACAGAGCCAACCTTCTGGATCACCTCTTCTGACATGGAGAGGACGGTGTGGTAATCAGATATATCACCTCTAACAATGGCAGCCACCCCTTTTAATTCATGCCTTAGTCTACGGGCAGCCTCTTCATTTTCATGACAATGTACAACCGTGCGCACCCCTTTTGAATCAAGAAACCTCACAATATGCTCTCCCAGCCCACCTGTGGCTCCTGTGACTAAAGCAGTCCGCACGCCTTTGCCTCACTAATTACTGCAAGGAGTCCTCTTATATCCTCATCTTCATGTACAGCACTTACAGTAAGCCTCACCCTCGGGATTTTTACAGTGGGCATCCTTACAGGCGGTGCGTAGAAACCCTTCTCAAAAAGAAAATCAGACAGTCTGATGGCCCTTTCATTGTCTGGCACGATCAGGGGCACTATCGGCGTCTCTGAAGGGGTGGTGTCAATCCCCAGTTCTTTCAGGCCTGAGACGAGGTGCTCCCTGTTCTGCCAGAGCCTTTTAATCCTTTCCCTGTCACGCTGGATCTTCCTTATTGCCTCAATGGATACAGCTATATCATGGGCCGGCAGGGCTGTTGAGTATATAAGAGAGCGTGCCCTGTTTATCAGGAAGTCTGCTATCTCTGCCCTGCCTGTCACAAAGGCACCCACTGAGCCCAGGGCCTTTGAGAGCGTACCCATCTGGATGATGAAAGGTTCGGGTTTTATATTGTAATGGTGAAGCACCCCCCTGCCATCTCCAAGCACCCCTGTGGAATGTGCCTCATCCAGATAGAGGAGGCAATCGTACTCCCCTGCCAGCCCGACAAGATCCTGGACGGGAGCTATATCACCGTCCATACTGAAGACAGAATCGGTAATTATAATCCTCTTCCTGTCCAGGTTGTCTTTTATCAGTTTCCTGAGATGTGCAGTGTCGGCATGTCTGTAGATGATGACATCACCCCGGCTCAGACGACAACCATCTATTATGCTTGCATGGTTCAGCTCATCACTGAATATTACTGTATCCATATCACAGATGGCAGCAATGGCCCCTGTGTTTGCAGCATAACCGGAGTTGAAGAGAACCGTCTTTTCTGTTCCCTTGAATTCGGATATAATCTCCTCAAGTTCCCGGTGCAGCTCTGTACCCCCTGATAGAAGCCTTGATGCCCCGGCACCTGTACCATGGGTTCTTACAACCTCTGCTGCCCTCTCCTTCAGATCGCTGTCATTACAGAGGCCCAGATAGTCATTGGAGGAGAAATTGACAACCTCCACACCCCTGACCTTTACTATTCTGCCCTGGGATCCCTCCCTGTCATTTATCCTCCTGTACAATCCAAGTCTCTTTAACTCACTGATATAGCCCTCAAAATCCCACTTAGCCATGATAGATAATCATATCTGTTCAAAAGAAATCCCTGTCAAGGCAGGGCACCTCATAAAAATAAGCCAACCACAGGGTTAATCAATAAAGTAACCTCATTTTTATTGTTATACACTAAATCAAGTAAAGAAACAAACCCTATAGGCCCAGAGGTGGTGAAGAATGCCATGTAGCAATACCTCA
>DROX01000230.1 GCA_011321725.1 Nitrospirota bacterium
GGCTCAAAGGAAATAGAGGCACAGCCCAATATACTGAGGGCCATGCTTGGATATGAAGACAGAGACAGGGATGTCACGGAGAGGGTTGTCCATATTGAGACAAATATTGATGATATGAACCCCCAGGTCTATGAGTATATAATGGAAAGGCTCTTTCAGGAAGGTGCCCTTGATGTGTATCTTACCCCCATAATCATGAAGAAATCCCGACCGGGGACGGTTCTTAATGTGCTCTGTCCGGAGTCAGAGGTGGAACTGCTGAGTAGCATAATACTTTCCGAGTCAACAACAATCGGTTTGAGGTACCAGAGGATGGACAGGATATGTCTTGAGCGGTCCATAAGGGAGATTGAAACGGAATGGGGCAGTGTGAGGTTCAAGGTGCTAAAGACACCGGAGGGGATAAAGATCTCACCCGAATACGAGGATTGCAAAAAGATCGCCCTCAGGGAGGGCCTTCCCATCCTGCATGTCATGAAGATTCTCTCAAGAGTGGCTGAGGAAACAGTACCTTAGGATTTATTCTTATTCCAGAAATACTGTCCGATAAGCTGTACAGGTCCTTGAAGATTGCATCCGGGTTTTTGCCGGACCCCTAATGTGTTCCACGAGGCCCCGAGGGCTGTGCCCCAGAGGCCAAAAGTGTATATAAATTAAGGCCCAGAGGTGGTTCATCTACACCCCGGGATTTCTTCTACGGGTCCCAGTATCTGTAGTAGTATCTCCTTGCATCCCTCCTGCCATGACGGTATTCTCTTCTTTCCAGTCTCCGCATCTCATCACACCATCCCCTTTCGTAGGCAGAATAAGGGGGCCTGCAGTCTTCATAATATGAGTTGTCATCCCTTTCCCTGATGATATAGACCTTCTTGTAGATAACCTTTGTGGGTCTTTCATAGTAGTTTCCGCCACCTGGCTGGTACATGAAGTCCCTTGTGATTGCATTGAGAATGGGTCTGCCAAAGAGCACTATAGCACCGGCAAGCATTGCAGCAGATTCGTTATTCATTGCCTCTGATCTTTTCACCGGAACAGTGGAGAGGATAAAGGCGAAGACCAGGGTCAGCACAACTATGGTTTTCAGCTTTTTCATGGTTTTGACCTCCTTTCTCGTGGATTTACCCAATGAATAACAAGTTCCATGCCAGCCAAAAAATCCATGGAAAACCCTGCTACTACACTGTGGGGGATTCCCATCTGGTGAGGATTTTCCCCAAATGGGAATACCTCATGTGGTGAACTCTAACGGAGAAAAGACTTGACAGGTAGGGTGTTTTGTGATACTGTGTAAATTGGATAAATAGGGGCAAAATAAGGGAATTTCATTTTACGGGAGATGCCAGAATGCCCTGATCTCCCCTTTGGATGATCAGCAGATTAACCCAAATTAATTGAAGGGAGGATGTCATGAGTAAGATCTTAAGGATTAACATGGGCGCTGAGGGTGGTCCACAGGTGAGTGAGACCCCACTGGGTGAGTACGAGGGGCTTGGTGGTCGGGGACTTACCTCTGCCATTGTTTCAAAGGAAGTACCAGCAGACTGTCATCCCCTCAGCGGGGAGAACAAGTTTGTCATTGCCCCGGGCCTCTTAAGCGGTACATACGGTGCCATGACAGGAAGGATCTCTGTGGGATGCAAAAGCCCCCTCACGGGGGGGATAAAAGAGGCGAATGCAGGGGGGCAGCCTGCGCAGGTCCTTGCAAGGCTGGGGTATGCAGCGATAGTGCTTGAAGGAAAACCAAAGGATGACACGCCTTACAAGGTCTACATCAACAAGGATGGTGTAAAGGTTGTACCTGACAATACCCTCAAGATGCTTCCCAACTATGATCTCATTGAAAAGATGAAGGGTGAATATGGTGAGAAGATCGCCTGTATATCCATTGGACCTGCAGGTGAGATGAAGATGGCGGCAGCCTCTGTGGCATGCACTGATATGGAACTGAGACCCACCAGACATTGTGGAAGAGGCGGTGTGGGTGCTGTCATGGGCTCCAAGGGTGTGAAGGTGATAGTGCTTGATGATACAGATATGCCGGTACGTCAGGCAAAGGACCCCGAGAGGTTCAAAGAGGCAAACAAAAAATTTGTTCAGGGGCTTCAGCAGCATGCAGTCACCGGGCAGGCACTTCCTGCGTACGGGACAAATGTACTGACAAACATAATCAACGAGGTGGGGGGTTATCCCACATACAACTTCAAGCAGGGACAGTTTGAGGGTGCATCCAAGATCAGTGGTGAAACAGAGGCTGAGCTTGAGAAACAACGTGGAGGCAACCCCACCCACGGCTGTCATCGTGGCTGTGTAATAAAGTGCTCAGGGATCTACCATGACAAGGATGGCAATTATCTCACCAAACAGCCTGAGTATGAGACCGTATGGGCACATGGTGGAAACTGTGGCATTGATGATATGGATGCCATTGCGAAGATGGACTTCCTTGATGACAACTATGGTCTTGACACCATAGAGATGGGTGCCACCATCGCGGTGGCAATGGATGCAGGACTGGCCAGGTTCGGTGATGCCGAGGCAGCCATCAGGCTCATAGAGGAGGTTGGAAAGGGGACACACCTCGGACGCATACTGGGCAATGGTGCAGCATTTACAGCAAGGGCCTTCGGGATTGAAAGGGCTCCGGTGGTGAAGGGGCAGGCCCTTCCTGCCTATGACCCCAGGGCTGTTCACGGTATAGGGGTCACCTATGCCACAAGCCCCATGGGTGCAGACCATACCGCCGGCTATGCGGTTGCACAGAATGTTCTCAAGGTGGGTGGTGATGTGGACCCCCTGAAACCAGAAGGACAGATAGAGCTTTCAAGAAACCTCCAGATCGCCACCGCAGCCATTGACTCCACAGGGATGTGCCTCTTCATCGCCTTTGCCCTCCTGGATCAGCCTGAGACATTCCAGGCCATGATTGATATGCTCAATGCCTTTTATGGCTGGAACATGACAGTGGATGATTTTATTGAGATGGGCAGGAAGATACTGAAGATGGAGAGGGACTTTAATGCAAGGGCAGGATTTACGTCAAAGGATGACAGGCTGCCCAGGTTCTTTAAAACCGAACCACTTCCGCCACATAATATTACATTCCAGGTAAAGGATGAAGAGCTTGACCAGGTCTTTAACTGGTAAGCCATCATGGCCCGGGTTATTCCCGGGCCAGCCCTTCCCGGTCTGCCATGCATAGAAGGATCGCAATTAAGATCAGCCGCTCTGGACTTGCCTCTTTTTATCCCCTCCTTCAGGAGGGGATCAGACTGTCCGTCAGGGGTGGTTCCTCTGTCCTGGATTTTCTTGTATCAGGGATCGGTCTTGACCATGAGGAGATTGAGGATAAAATAAGGTCTGTCCTTATAAATGGCCACCCTGTGGATGACCCTGGCAGTACCATATTGAAGGAAGGTGACAGGCTTGCCCTGTCTGCCTCCATGCCAGGGCTTGTGGGTTCAACACTTATAAAAGGCAGCCCTCTTGCACAGTTGAGGAGTGCCATTACCTATACCGTAGACAAAGAGGGTACAAAAGAAGAAGGAGAGGTTTTCATTGAGGTAAGGCTCTTTAACCTTGTAATGAAGGACCTGGCAGAGGGGTTTCTTCAGAGGGGTGTTGTCCTTTCCGGGGAGAGATTAAGGGGGATTCTGATGGCGCTGATAAGCAGTCAAAACCTTAAAGGGATATCCCTTCAGGAAAGGGATGTAACCTTTCAGGAGATTTCTCAGTACCTGGACAGGGATGAGGAGCTGCTGTTAAAGGTCCAAGTCCTTGGATAGATGGACTGTCCCACCGGCAATGGGGGGGAAGAGCGCCACTGTATCACCATCCTTCAGCCTGTGTTCGGGCCTGACATGCACGGAGTTCACTATCCTGAGCAGGGGTATCTCTCGGGGTATCTTCAGCAGACCAACCAGATCCGCAACGGTGGAGCCGTCAGGGATCTCAAGCTCCTGTTCCTCAGGGCCGTACTGTTTCAGGGTGGCAAAGAGTTTTACCTTTACCTTCATGGATTTATTATAGCATCAAAAAAAGGTTAAAATAATAGACATGGCAGAAGAGAAAAAGA
>DROX01000231.1 GCA_011321725.1 Nitrospirota bacterium
ACTTGGAAGAGAGGAGATTGAGGAGTTAATCAGTAAAGGTGAGGATATTGACGTCCGGTGCTGGTTCTGTGGAAAAAGCTACAGGGTCTCGCAGGAGGATCTGAGAGCTCTACTTGTACAGGATAATCAGGGATGATTAAAACATCCCTCCACCCATCCATTCATCTACCCATCTACCCATTTGCTCATCAACCCATCCACCCATTCACCCATCTACCCATTCACTCATCTACCCATTAACTGCTCACTGTTAACTCCTGACTCCTGACTGTCGTATTGGCATCCTGCCCTGTTTACAAAACTGAGATTATTCTGGACACCGGTTATTTATGGTAAAATACTGATATGGCAGAACTTGGGAAGATAGAAAGACCGACTGTGGAAAGCTTTGAAGGCAAGAGGAAGCTCTACACAGTGCCAAACATCTATCCCCTGAAGGAGTTTCCCCAGGAGCTAAGCAGGCTGATTGACAGATACTGGCAGGAGGTGGAGGAACAGCTCCTGAGGCTTGAGTCAGCCGGAAAGATAGCAAAGATCTTCTGCGAGAATGTCTACAGCGAGGGAGAAAAGGGGCTGAAGATACTGAAAAAGACCAACGAGAGGGCCTTTGACCTTGTAAGGAAAAAACTTGACGAGGGTGCAGCACTACTTTCCCTTGAGGACAGGGAACTTTATGCAACATATCTTGACTGGCGCAACTGCCTCACAATTGTTCAGACGGAGGAGGTCTTTAATACTGTATTCAATGCCTTCCAGGAGGCATTCAAGAAAAGGATAGAGCGTTTTCAGGAGTTTATTGATAAGAATATCTCCGAGGGTGAGGCAGGGCTCCTGATCATCTCTGATGAGGAGAGGCTCAAGATACAGTTTCCTCAGAATCTTGAGGTCTTCCTTGTCACACCTCCATCATATGATGATATTATAAGGTGGTTCAGGGATAATATGGATAAACTATCCCGAAAAGCGGTTCAGAGTTCATAGAGGGTTTCGTCAACCTGTGGAGGGGCCTTCTTTTTTCTTATCCTGGTTCTTATGCCTGAGAGCAGGTCTTCACCGTCTTCAAGGAGTTCCCCCATCTCCTCCTCTATCGCCTCTGGGTCCTCGCCAGCCTCCATCCTCCTTAGTGCCTCCTGCCAACCCTCTCCGAGATCCAGCCCTGTCATCTCTGTGAGCTTCCTCATCAGCCTGGCAGCATCGCGGGGGTTGTTCTCATCTATATTTGCAGCCTCTCTTTCCAGATAGGCCATTGCCTCGCCAAGTTTTGATTCATCAATGTCAAAGGGGAGGTCTTCCTCACCACCTTCTCGCTGCCTGAGGGTGTTAAACCTTGAGACCATCCGTCTGAGTCGTATCTTTTTACACCTTGGACAGGTGGGGGTCTTCTCGGTATTTATTTTTCTTGAGAAGAAGTTGAATATGGTGTTACAGTCCTCACAATAAAACTCATAGACAGGCATATCCAATCACCTCCCAAAGTGCTTTTATTCATTACTTCAACCAATTATAACGAAGAACGAAGAACCAAGAACTAATAACCATTCAACGTATCCCTCACCACCTCCACCACCTGTGGAGATGGGTCCTCAAGCAGGGGTTTTAGTCTTTCAAGACCCTCGGGCTCACCTATTAATCCGATCAGATATGCAGCATCACCCCTCACTGTGGGATTGTCATCCTCCAGGAGAGGCAGCAGCGAGGGTAGTGCCAGGGCTACCTCTTCAGGTCTTGTTTCCTTTAACTCCTCTATAAGTGCAGTGGTACCTATCCTCACCCTTATCCTTTCATCACTTATCATATCACCAATGAATCTGTACAGGGATGTGTCATACTTGAACATATCAATAATATTTTCAAGATAGCCCTTGTTCATGTAATCGGCGATCATGTTTTTTAGCTCTTCCCTGCTCATGGGTGAAAAAAAATCTCCCTGCCTGTTAAAATATTCTAATTTTAACATAAATCATTGCTGACCAAAAAGATACAAGAAGTGACCCGGGAACGCCGACAGAAGGTAAGGTCAAGCACAAAGGCAGGCAATACCCCTGTGCCTTTAAAGTTGACCGGATGGTCAATCGCTATCTTGTTCGGTGCAATATGAATAGAGATTTAAAATTTCAAGACAGAGGAGGTCCTTTGTGGTTGGAGAAATAAAAAAGATACTGGTGGCGAATCGCGGTGTGCCAGCGGTGAGGATCATGCATACATGCAGAGA
The DNA here is from genome assembly GCA_011321725.1 of Nitrospirota bacterium. Taxonomy (GTDB): domain Bacteria; phylum Nitrospirota; class Thermodesulfovibrionia; order Thermodesulfovibrionales; family JdFR-85; genus JAADHP01. The sequence continues at coordinate 2,213 of DROX01000231.1, forward strand.
CAGGAGAATACCCACTGTAGCGGTTTACAGCACACCTGACAGGCTTGCCCACCATGTCTTCATGGCTGATGAGGCTGTGCACATCGGTGAAGCACCACCTGTTGAGTCCTATCTTAACATGGAAAACATGGTCAAGACAGCCCTCCAGACCGGTGCTGATGCTATTCATCCGGGGTGGGGTTTTCTTGCTGAAAATGACAGATTTGCCCAGATGGTTATGGATTCGGGCCTGACATGGATAGGTCCTGCTCCCGAGTCTATCAGCCTGATGGGTGACAAGATAAAGGCAAAAAAGATTGCCATGAGGGCAAATGTGCCCACTATACCTGGAATTGAAAAGGTAAAAGACATAAGAGAGATAAAAAGATGGATGGATAGAGAGGATATAGATTTTCCTGTTATGATCAAGGCCTCAGCAGGCGGCGGAGGCAAAGGAATGATTAAGGTCTCTTCAGAGGATGAGCTTTTGACAGCCTTTTCCCAGGCAAAATCAGAGGCAAAAAAGGCCTTTGGTGATGATACCGTGCTTGCGGAGAAATACATTGAAAGGGGGCGCCACATTGAGGTCCAGATAGTCGCAGATGATTACGGCAATATTGTACACCTCTATGAAAGGGAATGTACCATACAGAGACGAAACCAGAAGATTATAGAAGAGGCCCCGTCACCGACCCTTGATGAGAACCTCAGAAACGAGATCTGTATCACTGCTGTAAGGCTTATGAGAGAGATCGGCTACAGGTCAGCCGGTACGGTAGAGTTCATATTTGATTCAAATACAAGAAAGTTCTACTTTCTTGAGGTCAATACACGCCTTCAGGTTGAGCATGGTATCACCGAGCTAATTACAGGTCTTGATATCGTGAGCATAATGATTGATATAGCAATGGGCAGGCCCCTGCCCTTCAAACAACCTGATATCCGGCCTAACAGATGGGCTCTGGAGGTGAGACTGAATGCAGAAGACCCCAAGAGCTTCAGTCCATCCTTCGGTACAATAACAAGGCTGCAGATACCTCATGGGCCCAATGTGAGGGTCTCTTCCGGTGTGAATGAGGGTGATGATATCCCACCATATTATGACTCCCTTTTTATGTTGTTAATGACAGCTGGTGCAAACAGGGAGGATGCCATAAGGGTGATGGACAGGGCACTTGGCAGAAGCCTGAGGGTTGAAGGCGTAAAGACATTGCAGCCACTGCTTCTGAGCATAATAAGGCATCCAAAATTCAGATCCGGTGAGTTTTCCACAAGGTTCATTGAGGAGCATCTCAAGGAGCTTGTTTCAGCCTTCAAGGACAAGGACAGTGAAGATGAGGTCTTAAAGATAGCCAGGTATGTGGCAGAGATATCCGCCCTGGGACCACAGGAATGGATGTGAGAGGTGTGGCAATGACTAAAAGGATCAAGGGAAAAGCAAGGACAGGAAAGAATCCAAAGTCAAGAAAGACGAAGCCCCTGAAGGGTTCTCTTCTCTTCAGGCCCGGGATGGCTCCCCGGGAAATAGTGAGTACCCTAAGGTCTCTTGAGGGTGTGGCCATAACATCCACCGGGATGAGGGATGCAGGACAGTCTGACTACAAGAATCGGCATCGCATATTTGATCTCTCAACCCTTGCCGGGTATTACAACGAAATGGGGCTTTTCAGTGCGGAATGCCACGGTGGCGCAAGATGGCATGTGGGGATAATGAACAGAAGGGAGAGCCCCTTTGAAGAGATTGAGATACTTCGTGAGAAGATGCCCAATGTGATGTTACAGACCCTTATAAGGGAAACCAACCTCTGGGGTTACAGACCCTATCCAAAAAATGTCATTGAGTATGTGGTTCAGAGGGTGGATATTGACATCTGGAGGTGCTTCTCCTTTCTAAATGATGTAAGAAACATGCGTGCAGTAGCCGAGGTTGTGATGAAGCGGGGCAGGCTCTTTGAACCCGCCATATCCTTTACCCAGGCAGAGTGGACAACCAATAATTACTATCTCTCCGTAGTAAAGGATATAGTAGACCTCTGTGGTGGTGTGGATGAGATCATTTTATGCATCAAGGATATGGCCGGTGTTGGTTCACCTGAGAGAATCCGGAGCCTTGTGGATGCGATAAAGCAGAGATATCCGGAAATGGTTATACAGTACCACAGGCATTCCACAGACGGGCTTGCCCTGCCCGCCATACTGGCAGCAGCGCAGGCAGGGGCAAAGATACTTGATGCACAGGAGGACTCACTTACCAGATTTTACGGCCAGCCACCGCTTCTTTCACTGCATGCCTACCTTGAAGAGGCAGGAGTCAGGGTCCATCTGAACAGAAGTGCTGCTGAGGCTGCTGTGCAAAAGGTGAGGGATTGGATCGGCCATTATGACTGGGCCGAGTCTCCCTTCAGGGGATTTGACCACAATGTTACACAGCACAGGATGCCAGGTGGTGCTTTCCCCAGTTCTTTTGAACAGGCAGAAAAGGGAGGTTTTCTCCATCTGATGCCCTATATCCTGAGGGTCATGTCACTTTACAACAAGATAGTCAAGTATTTTGATGTCACCCCTGGTTCCCAGATTACCTGGGTAACCTGTAGCGGCATAGTCAACCGCTATGAAAAGGAACACGGAAGGGCTGGTGTAAGGCACCTGATCTCACTCCTTGAGAAGTTTGTTGAAGAAAACAAACAGGACTTTTCTTCAATGGATAAAAGGGAACAGGAGGAGTTACTACAACTCTTCAGGAATGCCCCTGGTGACTTTAAAAACCTGCTTTTGGGTGGCTATGGCAGGCTTCCCGTTGGCTGGCCTGATGAGTGGGTATACAGGAGCGCCTTTGGTGAGGAGTGGAAGGAAAAGATAAAGGAAAGAAAAGAGCTCTCTCCCCTTGACTCCCTTGAGGACGATGACCTTGAAAAACACAGAAACACCCTTAAAGAGACCATAGGCCGCGAGCCCACTGAGGAGGAGTATATACTCTACTTGATGCATCCAAAGGATACTGTTAGCTATATAGAGTTCAGAGAGAAATACGGTGAGGCTCCTCTTGTACTGCCCACAGATGTCTGGAGAGAGGGGCTTAAAAGGCCTGGTGACAGGGTTGATTTTGATCTCTGGGGCAAACCCTATACAATAGAGCTTGTTTCTGTGGGAGACGAGCATGAGGGTTTGATTCATGTGGTGATGCGCGTAAACAACAGGACAAGGGTCTACACAGTTGAGACACCAAGGGCAAAGAGAATTGAGATAAGGATGGCAAAGGGTCCAGATGAGATAGGCTCTCCCATAAACGGGAATCTCTGGAGAATTGGTAACCCCCAGAGGGGAGAGTTACACGTGGGAGACATAGTCCATAAGGGTGAGGAGATAGCAAACCTTGAGGCCATGAAGATGGAAAACGCCATCACAGCACCCTTTGATGCAAGAATAAAGGAGATATGTGCAAAACTGAACGAGGCGGTGGTTGAGGGCCAGCTTCTTTTTGTTATAGAAAAGATATAGTTTGTTAATAAAAAATTTTTATAACCTCTTCAGGTAATTGACTGCTTTTTTCTCTAACTGTTAAGTTATTAGACACTTTCTGGGAAAGGTTACAAAAGGTAACAGGATCCCCTTTCCCTGTTAATCAATTGATCCTGAAAAAGGGGGTTGTTTTGCAGGAATCTCTTGAACGAATACTTGAGGATTATCACCGGAGTGACGGGAATCTCATATCCATCCTCCAGAACCTTGAGGAGGAGTTCGGCTACATCCCCCAGGATGCTGTGTACTGGTTTGCTGAAAGGCTTGACATCCCTCCTGCAAAGTTCTTCGGTGTTGCCACATTCTATGCCCAGTTCCATCTGAAACCCAGGGGAAAGAATATCATAACCGCCTGTTGTGGTACAGCATGTCATGTGAAAGGTGCGGAGAGGATCATAAACAGTCTTACAAGGGAGCTACAGATACCATCAGGCGAGGATACCACAGAGGACAGGGAGTTTACAGTGGAGAAGGTGAACTGTGTGGGCGCATGCAGCATAGCGCCTGTTGTAATAATCAACAAGGAGGTCCACGGGAAGATGACACCTGAGAAACTGATGAAGGAGATAAAGAACCTGAGAAGGGGACGTTGACTCATATGGGTAGAGAGGTTGAGATAAAGATCTGCATGGGAACAGGCGGACTTGCCGCCGGTGGCAGGGCCGTGATGAACGCCTTTGCGGAAGGACTGAAGGCTGAAGGGATTGATGCAAAGGTGAGTGAAAACTGCTCAATCCATCAGGTGGGTTGCAGGGGGTTCTGTGCCAGGGATGTACTTGTTGACGTGATCATAGACGGTAAAAGAACAACCTACCAGTATATCAAGCCTGAAATGGTTGAGCAGATTATCAAAAATCATATCATAGGCGGCGAAGTGGTTCAGGACTGGACCGTTAAGGAGGACTATCAGGCATTCCATGATAAACAGGTAAAGGTTGTGCTTGCGGATTGTGGAGAGGTGGACCCCGAGGATATAGACTCCTATATCAGCAGAAGGGGTTACGAGGCGTTACAGAAGGTGTTCAGGGAGATGACACCTGAGAAGGTGATCAATACCATAGAGGCATCAGGCCTCAGGGGGCGTGGGGGTGCAGGGTTCCCAACAGGTGTGAAGTGGGATTTTGCAAGGAGAAACCCTGGCGATGTGAAATACATAATATGTAATGCTGACGAAGGTGACCCCGGTGCCTTCATGGACAGGTCTGTTATCGAGGGCAACCCCCACTCGGTGATAGAGGGGATGATCATTGGTGCCTATGCCATCGGTGCCCATCATGGATATGTCTACATCAGGGCAGAGTATCCCCTTGCTGTTGAAAGACTGAAGATAGCCCTTGAACAGGCAAGACAGCGGGGATTCCTTGGCAGGGATATCCTTGGAAGTGGTTTTGATTTTGACATCAAGATTAAGCTTGGAGCAGGTGCATTTGTCTGTGGTGAGGAGACAGCCCTGATTGCATCCATTGAGGGCAAGCGTGGCATGCCAAGGCCCAAGCCACCCTTCCCGGCCCAGAAGGGGCTCTGGGGGAAGCCAACGGTGATCAACAATGTAGAGACACTGGCAAATGTGCCAGCCATAATCCGTAACGGAGCCCTCTGGTTTGCCAAGTTTGGCACAGAAAAGAGCAAGGGCACAAAGGTCTTTGCACTGACAGGCAAGGTAAACAATACAGGCCTGATTGAGGTGCCCATGGGGATCAGCCTGAGGGAGATTATCTATGATATCGGTGGCGGGATTGAAGGTGGAAGGAAGCTCAAGGCGGTGCAGACAGGTGGCCCCTCGGGAGGCTGTATTCCCGCTGAATATATAGACATATCCGTGGATTACGAATCCCTTGCCAGGATGGGCTCCATTGTTGGATCAGGTGGCATGGTGGTAATGGATGAGACGGACTGTATGGTAAATATTGCAAAGTACTTTCTTGAGTTTACACAGGCAGAGTCCTGCGGGAAGTGCGTTCCCTGCAGGATAGGCACAAAGAGACTCCTGGAGATCCTCAGCCGCATTACAGACGGTAGGGGTAGACCAGGTGACATTGACCTTTTAGTGACGCTCAGCGAGGATGTGAAGGCAGGCTCACTCTGCGGGCTTGGCCAGACCGCACCCAACCCTGTCCTCAGTACAATAAAATACTTCCGTGATGAGTATGAGGCGCATATACATGAGAAACGCTGCCCTGCTGGTGTCTGCAAGAATCTGCTTACATATACAATAATTGAGGAATTTTGCAAGGGCTGTACCATGTGTGCCCGTGTCTGTCCTGCAGGTGCAATCGTGGGTGAGAAGAAGCAGCCCCATCACATCGTGCAGGAGATATGCATCAAGTGCGGTGCCTGTTTTGAGACATGCAAGTTCAAGGCCATAAAGAAGGGATAGTTATATCTTCAAGGAGGTATTATGAACACCCTGATGATAGATGGGAAATACATTGAGGTGCCGGAGGGTACCACGATCCTTGAGGCTGCACGAAGGGCTGGTATTTATATCCCCACCCTCTGTGATGACCCCAGGCTTGAACCCTATGGTGCATGCAGGCTCTGCCTTGTACAGGTAAAGGGGATGCCAAGGCCTGTTACCTCCTGCACAACACCTGCCACTGATGGCATGGAGGTGCAGACATCCAACGAGCAGATAGAGCGGATCAGGAAGACCATTGTGGAACTGCTCCTGAGTGATCATCCCAACGACTGCATGGTCTGCGAGAAGGCCGGTGATTGCACCCTCCAGGAGCTTGCCTATTTCTATAACCTAAGGGAGAACCGGTTCTGGGGCGAGAGGAGACAGTACACCAGGAAGGATGCCAACCCCTTCATAGAGAGAGACATGGAAAAGTGCGTGCTCTGCGGCAAGTGTGTAAGGGTATGTGAGGAGGTGCAGGGTGTTGCGGCCATAGACATCGCCTACAGGGGATTCCAGGCAAAGGTATGTCCACCCTTTGAAAGGGACCTTGACTGTGAGTTCTGCGGGCAGTGTGTGAGTGTATGTCCTACAGGGGCCCTTATCGGGAAACAGTCCCTTGGTAAGGGAAGACAGAAGGACATAAAACGTGTGGATACGGTATGCCCTTATTGTGGTTGTGGATGTAACATAACACTTCATGTGAGCCGTAACGAGGTCATAAGGGTAACCTCCGAGCCGGATACACTGAATGAAGGGTGGCTCTGTGTGAAGGGTAGGTTTGGTTTCAGGTTCGTCAACAGCCCTGACAGGCTGAAGACACCTCTGATCAGGAGGAACGGAAGATTTGAGGAGGCCACCTGGACAGAGGCACTTGGTTACATCGCAAGCAACCTCAAGAGGATAAAAAAGCAATACGGTGCTGACGCCATCGCCGGGCTCAGCTCTGCCCGTTGCACAAACGAGGAGAACTACCTCTTCCAGAAGTTCATGCGTGCGGTGATTGGCACAAACAATGTTGACCATTGTGCCAGATACTGACACTCAGCCACAGTGGCCGGTCTGGCCACAGTATTTGGTTCTGGTGCAATGACCAACTCCATCCAGGAGATTGAGGACAATGACCTGATATTTGTGATAGGTTCAAACACAAAGGAGAACCACCCCATTGTGGCCCTGAGGATGATAAAGGCGGTACGAAGGGGTGCAAGACTCATTGTTGCAGACCCAAGGAAGGTGCCACTCGTAAGGTTTGCCCACCTCTGGTTACAGCAGAAGCCAGGAACAGACGTGGCCCTGCTGAACAGCATGATGCACGTGATAGTGAAGGAAGAGCTCTATGACAGGGAATTTATAGTTGAACGCACAGAGGGCTTCAACAGGGAGTTTCTTGATAACCTTGAAGAATACACCCCTGAGGTGGGCGAAAAGATAACAGGGGTATCAAAGGACAAAATCATAGAGGCTGCAAGACTCTATGCGACAGCTGAAAGGGCTGGTATCTACTATACAATGGGTATAACACAACACAGTCATGGTTCGGATAATGTCTTCTCCATTGCAAACCTTGCCCTCATGTGCGGTAACCTTGGCAAGGAAAGCTCCGGTGTCAACCCCCTGAGGGGACAGAACAATGTCCAGGGTTCCACAGACATGGGCTGCATTCCTGATAGTTACCCCGGTTATCAGAAGGTCAACCTGCCAGCAGTAAAAGAGAAGTTTGAGCATCTCTGGGGTGTGAAACTTTCCGAGAAACCAGGACTTACAGCACCTGAGATGATATTTGAGGCTGAGGCCGGCAATGTAAGGGCCATGTACATAATGGGTGAGAACCCTGTGCTGAGTGACCCTGATGTTAATCATACAGTGAAGATACTGAAGGAGCTTGACTTTCTCGTTGTCCAGGATATCTTCATGACAGAGACCGCTGAACTTGCCCATGTGGTACTTCCTGCAGCCAGCTTTGCAGAGAAGGATGGCACCTTTACAAACACGGAACGGAGGGTGCAGCGTATAAGGAAGGCCATTGATCCACCTGGCAGGGCAAGGGATGATGCCTGGATAATCATGGAGCTTAGCAAGACAATGGGTTACGAGATGAAGTACTCCCATATATCAGAGGTCTTCAACGAGATCGGTATGGCCTGGCCTGCAGTGGCAGGGATCAGCTATTCAAGGCTTGAGAGAGGGGGTATTCAATGGCCATGCCCCACCTCAGATCATCCCGGTACCCCCTACCTCTTCAAGGGAGGTTTTCCCAGGGGAAGGGGCAGGTTCACTACAGTGAGATTCAGACCCTCTATGGAGCCGCCTGATGAGGAATACCCCTTTGTTCTCACTACAGGCAGGCAGCTTTTCCAGTACCATACAGGCACAATGACCAGGAGGGTTGATCCTATAAATAAAGTGGCACCCGAGCCCTATGTGGAGATCCATCCTGATGATGCCCTGAGGATGGATATCCAGGACGGAGAGATGGTGAGGGTCAGTTCGCGGCGTGGGAGCATCAGGCTGAAGGCAATGGTTGTTAAAAGACCCGAACCAGGTGTTGTCTTTATCCCCTTCCATTTCAAGGAGGCCGCAGCAAATGTGCTCACAGATGGCCATGCCCTTGATCCCCTCTGCAAGATCCCCGAATTGAAGGTCTGTGCGGTCAGGATTGAGAAGGACAGGGCATAGTTGAAATTATAAGAAAATTTTATGTATTATTAAAAGCCATTTATATGGAGGTCTACAGATGGTGGATTTAGCAGATCTAAAGGAGCAGATCCTTCTGAAGGATCTAAATGATGAGGAATTGAGGATCATTGCCGAAAGGGTGGTTGAGGAGAGCTATCCCCTTGGCAAACTGATATTCATGGAGGGCGAGGAGACGGTGGGGATCTATCTCATAAAAAAGGGCAGGGTTGAGATATCCAAGACCACACCTGATGGATGGAAACAGACACTCGCTGTGCTGAGCGAGAGACACTTCTTCGGTGAACTCTCCGTTATAGAAGACAAGAAGGAGCATGGTGCCATTGCCACTGCGATTGATAATACAGATGTCTTTGTCATAAAGAAGGAGGATCTGAAATCACTTGAGAAGACAAATCCTGAGTTGATGTACAAGATAATGAAGACCATTGCAAGGGTAGCAAGCAGAAACGTACATACAATGAATGAAAAGCTGGTGAAGTTGTTGATAAGTTATTAATTCAGCACCCATAACTTAACACTTAAAACTCAATAAAGGGAGGTCATTATGCCACTTGATCCAACCAAGCATGCAGACTGGGAGATCGCAGAGGCAGCTGAAAAGAACATGAAGACCGTCTATCAGCTTGCCGAAGAGATGGGGCTTGAAAAGGAGGAACTTTTACCCCATGGACATTATGTTGCAAAGGTGGATTACAAAAGTATCATCAGCCGGCTTGCAGACCGTCCAGATGGTAAGTACATTGATGTCACAGCAATAACACCAACCCCACTTGGTGAGGGTAAATCAACAACCACGATAGGGCTGCTTCAGGGGATGGGAAAGCGCGGAAAGAATGTGATGGCAGCTATACGACAGCCCTCCGGCGGACCCACGATGAATATCAAGGGTTCGGCAGCAGGTGGTGGCCTTTCACAGTGCATCCCCCTTACACCCTTTTCACTTGGACTTACGGGTGACATTAATGCCATAATGAACTCCCACAACCTTGCAATGGTTGCACTCACTGCAAGGATGCAGCACGAGTTCAATTACAATGATGAACAGCTTGCAAAGCGTAATCTCAAGAGGCTTAATATTGATCCACGGAATGTCCAGATGGGCTGGATAATGGATTTCTGTGCACAGGCCCTGAGGAAGATCATCATCGGTATCGGTGGCAAGATGGATGGTTTCATGATGGAGTCAAGGTTTGACATAGCCGTTTCCTCAGAGGTTATGGCCATCCTTGCAGTTGCCAAGGACCTCAAGGACTTTCGTGAGAGGATCGGCAGGATTGTCGTTGCCTATGACAAGCAGGGCAACCCTGTAACAACAGAGGATCTTGAGGTGGCAGGTGCAATGACCGCCTGGATGGTGGAGGCGCTGAATCCGAACCTCATGCAGTCCATAGAGGGCCAGCCCGTGCTTGTTCATGCAGGGCCCTTTGCAAACATAGCAATAGGCCAGTCATCAATTATTGCCGACAGGGTGGGCCTGAAGCTGGCTGATTACCACATCACGGAGAGTGGTTTTGGTGCTGACATAGGATTTGAGAAGTTCTGGAACCTCAAATGCAGGTTCTCAGGCCTCAAGCCACATGCAGCGGTAATCGTTGCCACAATAAGGGCGCTGAAGTGCCACGGTGGTGCACCGGTACCTGTGCCAGGAAGACCCATCCCGGAGGAATACAGCAAGGAGAATGTTGAATGGGTTGAGAAGGGCTGTGAGAACCTTGTCCATCATATAAAGACTGTGAGGAGGGCAGGTATAAACCCCGTTGTCTGTATCAATGCCTTCTACACTGATACAAAGGATGAGATCGCCACGGTGAGAAGGATTGCCGAGGAGGCAGGTGCACGTGTTGCAGTGAGCGAGCACTGGCTCAGGGGCGGTGAAGGTGCCCTTGAACTTGCAGATGCGGTTATTGAGGCATGTGAGGATGAGAACGAGTTCAGGTATCTCTATGAGATAGACGTGCCACAGCGCAACAGGATAGAGATGATAGCAGAGCATGTCTATGGTGCTGATGGTGTGGAGTATGCACCTCAGGCACTCCAGAAACTCAAGGCGATTGAACAGGACCCTGAGCTCAGCAAGCTCGGCACATGCATGGTGAAGACCCACCTCAGTCTCAGTGACAACCCCAACCTGAAAGGTGTACCAAAGAACTGGAAGCTCTTTGTGAGGGATGTTCTTGTCTTCAAGGGTGCTGGATTCGTGGTGCCTGTGGCAGGTGACATCAAGCTCATGCCTGGAACATCCTCTGATCCTGCCTACAGGAGGATTGATGTGGATGTTGAGACAGGCAGGGTAAAAGGACTGTTCTAAGAAGAATTCATGGGATTCTCTAAATGACATGAGCAATTCCTCAGATGTCCAGAATATTGACAAAGCATAAACTTTAGTTTATAATTGTAATAGCAAGTAAGACCTCGTCCGTGGGGTACCGCAGGGCGCCTCAATACGCGGACGAGGCTTTGTTTTTTAATTTAAGGGAATAATGGATTTTCCTCAACAATTCTGTCCTTGATAATCTCATAATAAGTTCCATCTCCATATTCATATTTTCTAAAAATTGCCCAGCTTACAAAATCTACGGCTTGCAAGCACTTTTCCTCAGGAGGTGTTTTTATCTGAATATTAATCTCTACATTATGATTTGTAGCTACCTGAGAACTGAGATAGGATCTGAAATTTTGATTTAAAAACCGGTTTGTTTCTTTCCGAGAAGCGATGATTTGATAGGAACTGCCAGAGAGAAGTTTTTTCGTAAAAATCCTATCGAGCAAAATGTTCGTAACATAGTTGTAAAGCACAGCCTTTTCATCTTGAAGTTTTGTATATACCTTCCTTTTGTTAAGCAAAATGGTCATAATCTTGCAATTCCTTTCTGCAAGTAAAGATAGAAGCCTCCTTCGTGTAATTGGCTCCTCTTTATAGGCATGTAATACACCAACCCTTCTATATTTCTTCCTCAGGCCCCCGTGAACTTTCTTTACACATTTTTCAATTGCTCGTTTATGTTCAGTAAAGAGAAAGGTGATGAGAAAGTAGGATGTGGTTCCCTTCTTTGTAAAATCAAAACCCAAATCACCCGATTCGTCCATAAATATATATGACATCTCTATACTTTCACCCTTCTTCTTCCTGTCAGCAGTTCATTCATCAAGGCCCTCTTACCCCTCTGAAGCCTGCTTGTACTTTCTCTCTTTCGGGCCTAAAGACTAAAATCTGTCAAGTGTAAGATTATTTATAAAATCTACCTTTTGGCTTGTGAAAACAACTCCCTGATCTTGTCTCCTATATCCGGGGCCTGCATCAGGGCGGTGCCTATGAGGACCGCGTCTACTGGAAGGGATTCAATAAACCTCACATCCTCTCTGGTGTTTATACCGCTTTCGCTGACCACGATCTTGCCTTCAGGTATATCCTTCAGGAGTTCCTTTGTTGTGTTGAGATTGATCTTCAGAGTTTTAAGGTCACGGTTATTGATTCCAATTATTGGCACATCAAGCTCAAGTGCCTGCTCAAGCTCTCTCCAGTGGTGCACCTCATAGAGTACGGAAAGACCAAGCTCTGTGGAAAGTTCAAGCAGTTCCTCTGCCTGGCTCCTGCTGAGTATGGCATCAATCAGCAGGAGGGCATCAGCCCCTGAAGCCCTTGACTCGTAGACCTGGTATTCATCAAAGATAAAGTCCTTACGCAAAACAGGTATCCCTACAGCGGATTTCACACCCTCCAGGTATTCAAGACTGCCCTGGAAGTAGTCCTCCTCGGTCAGTACAGATATGGCAGCTGCCCCCTTTTCTTCGTATACCCTTGCAATCTCAAGGGGATGGAAATCTTTGCGGATAAGCCCCTTTGAGGGGGATGCCTTTTTGATCTCAGCAATAAATTTCAGGCTCTCAGGAGGGGTCCTTTTAATTGCACTGGTGAAGTCTTTTGACCCTGGTATATCTGATGCCCTTGCCCTTAATTCCTTAAAGGGCATGATCGCCTTTTGCTCACGGAGCCGGTCCTTTTTCCTCTTTACTATCTCTTCCAGTACACCCATGACATGATATTTTAACATTTTGTATTCCCGATTCTGGTATAATTTAGACTCAGATGAACTTATAACCCTGAATTTAGAGGTTATTATGGAAATACAGAGCATGACAGGCTATGGAGAGGCGGAGGGTGGTGGTTTCAAGGTTGAACTGAAATCAATCAACCACAGGTATCTGGATATACATTTCAAGATGCCCAGGTTTCTCCTTCCTTATGAGATGGAGATAAGGGGCATGTTGAAGGAGCATTTCCAGAGAGGACGTATTGATGTCTCAATAGCACTCACCGAAGGGGCAGAGATAAAGGTTGCCATAAATGAGAGGGTGGCCGAGGAGATACTGGTCTCACTCAGCAACGTGAGTAGACGCCTGGGTCTGGAGAGCAGCCCCTCCATTGATTATCTCTTCTGGTTCCGTGATGCTGTCTTCTTCCAGGAGCCTGAAATAAATAAGGATGAGCTTATGAATGCCGTCAGGATGGCCATAGAATCCCTGAGGGAGATGAGGGTCAGGGAAGGTGAGGTCCTTGTTGCTGATATCAGAAAAATAATCGGGGAGATAGAGAGACACTTCCGGGGGCTTGAGGCATCCTCGGAGGGACTCCTGGAGCAGAAATATGAACAGTTAAAAGAGAGGTTGAAAGTCTTCTTTGCTGATACGGAGATTGATGAAACAAGAATCATTCAGGAGGCAGCACTTCTTGCCGAGAAGGCTGATATAAGAGAGGAGCTAACAAGGTTCAGGAGCCACCTTGAACAGTTGAAGAATATCCTTCATAAAGGTGGTATAATAGGAAGAAGGATTGATTTTCTCCTTCAGGAACTGCTGAGGGAGGTCAACACGATGGGCTCAAAGTGTGCTGACTACGAGATAACAGACAGGGTGGTAAAGATAAAAACAGAGATAGAAAAGGTAAGGGAACAGATTCAGAACATACAGTAAAATCACAGGAGGTGGTATGAAGAAGGATGCTTCTCCAGTGCTTGTAAACATAGGCTTTGGCAATATGGTCTCATCTTCAAGGGTGATAGCAATTGTAACCCCCAGCTCTGCACCCATGAAAAGGCTCAGGGATGAGGCCAAAAAGAGGGGAAAGCTTGTTGATGCCACCGAAGGGAGAAGGACACGTTCAATAATCGTCACTGATAGTGATCATGTAATACTTTCGGCACTCCAGCCTGAAACAATAACACAGAGGTTTATCGGAAAGGAAGGAGCCCAGGAAGACCCCGCGGAATGAAGGGAAACATATTTATAATCTCCGCACCCTCTGGAGCAGGCAAGACAACACTTTGCAGAATGCTTCTTGAGAGCACACCGGGCATCGTGTTTTCCATCTCTTATACAACCAGACCGCCCAGGCCTGGAGAGGTGGATGGGAAGGACTACTACTTTGTTGATGAAAAAAGCTTCATGGATATGGTCAGGGCTGGCGAATTCCTTGAGTGGGCTGAGGTCCATGGCAACCTTTACGGAACATCAAAGAAAAAGACCCTTGAGATTATTCAGCATAACACCGATGTCCTTCTTGATATTGATGTGCAGGGTGCCGCACAGATAAGACAGAAGGGCATAGAGGCAACTTACGTATTTATACTCCCCCCATCCCTTGATGCCCTGAGGAAAAGGCTTGAACACAGGAGGACAGATTCAGAGGAGATCATAATGCGGAGACTGCAGAATGCCATTGAGGAGATAAGGGCATACAGTGAATATGACTATATTATTGTAAATGACAGGCTTGAGGTTGCCCTTGAATATCTCCGTTCCGTGGTTCTATCCAGGCGGGTAGAGAAAAAGAGGATATCCCATGAATGGGTAAGGAAAACATTTTTGACCTGATTTTGTTATAATAATCAATTAAAAAACAACTCTGGAGGTAGTAACATGATAGATATTATTTCCTTACCGGTGGAGTTTGATAGAGAACAGATTGACGGTCGCTTCAGACTTGTAAACATAGCTGCACAGAGGGCAAAGGAGCTTGCCTCTGGGGCTGAGCCGAAGATAACCAGCAAGGCGAACAAGGTCAGCACCCTTGCCATCCAGGAGGCAATCCTTGGCAGGCTTGAATTCCTCACAGGCGAGGAGGCTGTGAAGGCAAGGGAGGAGGCCAAAAAGATTGACTTCCGGCGTGTGCTTGAAGACAGGCGCAAGGAGCTGGAGGTAGAAGACCTCTCGGAGCTGGAAAAGGACCTCCAGGTGTATATGCACGAGAAGGAAGAAGCTTCTTCTTCTGATGAGTCCATTGAGTCTGAAGAATAGGGAGATTGTACTTGCCGTAACCGGTGGCATAGCTGCTTATAAGTCAGCAGAGATTATAAGAAGATTGACCAATGAGGGGGCCTCCGTAACAGTCCTGATGACAGAGGCAGCCACCCGCTTCATCACCCCCCTGACACTGGAGGTGCTTTCAGGCAGGAAAGTGATAAGGGATATCTTTGATCCCCCCCTTGCCCATCTGAAGGTTACAGAGAAGGCTGATATCTTCCTGATAGCACCGGCAACAGCAGACATAATCTCAAAGATCGCCTCAGGCATAGCTGACGATATAGTTTCCCTCTCGGTACTTTCCTTTAAAGGGAAGGTACTCGTTGCACCCTCCATGAACTGGAGGATGTATGAAAATCCGGTGGTACAGGAGAACCTGGAACGTCTCAAAGAGAGAGGGCTTTACGAGATAGTACCTGAATCAGGCAGCCTCGCCTGTGGTGAGCAGGGCAGGGGAAGGATGGCCTCTGTTGACAGGATAGTTGACTCCATAAAGGATGCACTTCATCCAAAGGATATGGCGGGCATGAAGGTGCTTGTTACCGCAGGGCCCACAAGGGAGTTCATTGATCCTGTCAGGTTCATATCAAACCCATCATCGGGAAAGATGGGTTTTGCCCTTGCAAGGGTGG
>DROX01000232.1 GCA_011321725.1 Nitrospirota bacterium
AGGGGTCTTCAAACTCCTCTATATAGGCCTTTTTGTTCTGGACGGTCTTGTGATGGGGGCACTTCTCATAGGGTCTGTCCATCCCGTGAAATACCTCGTAGCATTTCTTCCCTATAATCTCCTCCCTTGGTTTTCCAAGGACATCGGTAACCGCCTTGTTCACATTCCTGATTGTATAATCCTCTGTTGTTATATAGAGCAGGTCAGTTATTGACTGGAATATATTTTCAAGCTCAGCCTCTGCAAGTTTGACCTTCTCAAAGAGTCTTGCACTCTCTATCGCTGATGCCACCTGGTCAGCAAAACCGGACAGGAACCTCATATCCTCCTCGGTAATGGGCTTTCTGTTGAAATAGTTATCAACCCAGATGGCACCGATAACCTTGTCTCTTGCTATGAGGGGGACAACAGCATAGGCATCAGAGCCAAGCTGCTGGATTATAATCGGATCAGAGAGGGGGTCTTTCTTTGCATCGGATACAATGATCCCCCTCCTTTCCCTTGCTGCCACGGACATGGCGGTGTTGGAGTCTATATCTATCTCAATCCCTGTACTCAGCCTGTCAAGGAAGGAATCCTTTCTCAGAGGACCCGTCTCTATCTCTCTGAGTATCTCTGGAAGCGTCTTCTTCTCAAGGGATAGCTGCTCCCAGACCTGCCAGGCCTCGTCAGGTGATGCAGGCCCCACACCCATCACCCCTCTCAGTGTCTTCCTGTTCTCATCCATCAGGAAGAGGATGGCCCTGTTGAATCCAAGGCCATCACTCATGGTAACAGCGGTAAGAACCATCCTCAGGAGCCTTTCCAGCTCAAGGGTACCACGCATTGCAGAGCTTATGAAAAAGAGTCTTGAAAGCTCCTGGTTCCGCCTTATCAACTCCTTCTCAACCTTCTTCTTCTCCGAGATGTCTCTGGAGATCCCGCTTATGCCGATGATCTCACCCGTCGCGTCCTTTATTGGTGAAAGGGTCAGACTCACCTCAATAATCCTTCCATCCTTTGTCTTCCTTACTGTTTCTATATCCTTGATGGTCTCACCCTTCTTTATCCTTTCAATGTACTGTCGTTCTGTCTCGTAGAGAAAGTCCGGTACAAAGGGCAGAAACTTCCCCTTTGCCTCCTCCTCGGTAAATCCGTATATCCTCTCGGCGCCCTTGTTCCAGGATGTCACAATCCCTTCAAGGTCTGTTGTTATGATGGCATCAGCGGAGTTCTCTATGATGCTTTCAAGATAGTCCTTTGTCTGTGCCACCTCCTTATACAGAGAGAGTATCTCTTCCTGGTACAGCACCCTGTCGGTTATATCCTGTATCAGCACCACAGCTTCTGTAACCTCTCCTGACTCATCCTTTACAGGATAGGAGCTCAGCTCAGCGTAATTTGCACCCTTGTTCTGAGTAATAACATTTATATCCCCTGTCTCAAAGGTAAGCTTGGCCACACAGTGGGGACAGAAACCGCCCTTTTCATGGAGAAGCTCAACAGCACTGTAGCCCACCAGCTCGTCCATCTTCATGCCAAGGAACTCCTCAACATACCTGTTGACAGATAGTATCCTGTAATCCCTGTCAAGGGTTACAATGCCGCTCTGCACACTGTCAAAGAGTATATCAAGCCTCTTCTTTGCCTCCCGTGCCTCCTTCTCCTTCTTCACCTGCAGTTCAAAGAGCCTTGCCTTCTCAATGGCAAGGGCTATGATTGAGGCAAACCCCTCGGTGGTCAGAAGGTCTTCGTGACTGAAAGTGGTTATCTCTCCCTCGGGGGTCTTCTTGTCGTAAAGTCCCAGGGTGCCAATGATACTTTCACCCAGCTTTAGAGGTACACAGACCACGGTCTTCACGGGAAGGATGGGCACCCTTGTGTCCTTTGGCATGGCGGTTACATCCTCTACAAGAAGGGGATTGCCAAACTGGGCAACCTTACCTGCGATACCCTCTCCAACCTTGAGATTCATCCCCTCTATTGTCTCGGCAGGCACCCCGTAGTAGGCCTTTATGACAAGCTCATCACCTTCCTTGAGCCTTATGATACACCCCGTGGCATTGATAAGATGGGTCACCTCTCTTGCAACCTTCTCAAGCAGGGCCTGCAGGTCAAGCACAGTGGTAAGCGTGCTTGAAAGGTTATAGAAAAGGGTGATCTTGTGGAGCTGGTTGATTGTGGAACTGTAAAGCTCAATATTGCTCAGTACCGTACTTATCGTGTGAGAGATGATATCAAAGAGATGCAGCTCATGCTCCTCAAAATATCGTTCCTCCTTGTTTGCAACTACCAGGACACCCGCACATTGCTCATCCTTCACAATGGGAACCACAACAACTGTACCCATGGGTTTAGTGGTGAACTGGCTCCCCTCAGCCTCGTCACCTTTCATCTGCACAGTCTCATGTGTCTTTGATATCTTGCTGCAGATATCAGCATCACCCACCGGTATATTCTCCCTGAAAACATCATGGGACCTGTTTGTTGCCTTCAGGGTCAGCTTGTTACGCTCCGGACTGAGCAGATATATGGCAACATGGTCAACACCGAACTTATCCGCTATGCTCTGGGCAATGAGATAGATGGAGTTCTCCATCTGAAGCGTTGAACTTGCCACCTTTGTTATCTCATATAGTATCTCCCTCTCCTTGAGCCTTCTCTTCAGCTCCTTCTCTGACTCCTTCAGACGTTCAAGCACCCTGGAGAAATGTTCAGCAAGAACCCCGAACTCGTCCGTCCTCCTGAAGGAGGAAAGATCCTCCATTGCATCACCTGATATCTTCTCCGTGATGGATATCAGTTCTTTGAAAGGCTTGTCTATGGACTGGGTAATAATGAGGCCAAGGAAGATGACAGAAAATATGGTAAACACAAGTATAATAGAGATGTAGACCGTTATCTTGGCCTTGATATTCTCAGCCTCTGCTATCACGGAATTCAGCCTTCTCAGAGACCTTGTGCCTATCTCCTCTATCTTTGACAGGACCTCCATCTCCTTGTCATCAAAATCGTTGATCAGGAAAAAGACATCAACATTCCCTGTGGGTTTCTCATAGGTAAGTATATCCTCGGCTATTGACTTCAGTTCCTGAAACTTCTTCCCTATCTCGTCAAGCCTCTCCTTTTCTACCGGATAGTCTCTGAGGTTTCCGAATGCCTTGTAGACCTCGGCAAGGCTCCTGTCATAGTCCCTCAGGTATTTCTTGTCTTCCGTAAATACCCAGTCCTTTATGTTATTGGCATACTGGAGGATGCTCCTCTTCAGTTCCTTCTGGAGCTTGTCCGCCTCTGTTGTGGATCGGAGCAGATCAAGACTGTCTGTAATCCTGTTCATCACATAAACACTGCCTGCCCCGAAGAAGGACACAATTACAACAAAAATCAGTATGAAGATAAAGAGCTTAACCCTTATGTTCATGTCTCCTCTTTACGGCCTCCTGGTAGATCTGCAGATACTGCCTGGCTGAGGCGTTCCATGAAAAGTCCCTGAGCATTGCCTCGCGCATGATTCTATGCCAGGAACTCTTCACTGTGAAAACCACAATGGCCCGTTTTACACACTCCAGGAATGCCGAGCCATTGTAATCATCAAAGAGAAAGCCTGTTCCCGTCTTTTTTAGCGGATCAAAATCCTCAATTGAGTCTGTAAGCCCTCCCGTGGATCTCGCCACGGGTATGGTTCCATATCTGAGAGATATGAGTTGTACAAGCCCGCAGGGTTCATACCTTGAGGGCATAAGCATCATGTCTGCACCTGCATAGATCTTATGCGCCAGGGATTCGTTGAACTCAAAATCCACATACAGTACATCGGGATACCTGGATTGTTTATCCATCAACAACCTTTCATAACGCTCGTCACCCGTCCCAAGAACAACAAGGACAACCCCGAGCCTGAACAATCTGTCCATATTGTCAACAAGGAGGTCCACGCCCTTCTGGGTGGCCAGCCTACCTATAAAGGCCATGACAGGGGTGTTTTTTGCGACGTCCAGGTTGATCTTACTGAGCAGATCCTTCTTGCAAAGCGCCTTTCCCCTGAGGTCTCTATGATGATAGTGTGCATGGATATAGGGATCAATCTCAGGTGACCACCTGTCATACTCAATACCATTTATAACACCATACAGGACATCCCTTCTCCTCCTGAGCACCCCATCCAGACCAAACCCATACTCCTCTG
>DROX01000233.1 GCA_011321725.1 Nitrospirota bacterium
AGTGGCACGGTCTCAGGGACATTGAGCTGAGATACAGGCAGCGTTACGTGGATCTCATAGTCAATCCCCAGGTGAGGGAGACCTTCCGGAAGAGGAGTGCTATCATAAAATTCATCAGGGACTATCTTGAGCAGAAGGGCTTCCTGGAGGTAGAGACACCCATGATGCACCAGATACCAGGTGGAGCCACTGCAAAGCCTTTCAAGACCCACCATAACGCCCTTGGTATTGATCTGTACCTCAGGATAGCGCCTGAACTCTATCTCAAGAGGCTCCTTGTGGGAGGCTTTGAAAAGGTTTTTGAGCTGAATAAAAACTTCCGCAACGAAGGTATATCAACAAAGCACAACCCTGAATTCACGATGCTTGAATTCTACGTTGCCTACAGGGATTATAACTACCTTATGGACTTTACAGAAAGGATGATTACAGAACTGCTTGAACGGATAGCGGGGTCGCTGAAGATACCCTATGGGGAGCATACCCTTGATTTTACCCCTCCATGGCAGAGGATAACCATGTATGATGCCATGAAACAGAGGGGTGTGCCTGAAGAGGCACTTAAGGAGCCGGACAGGGCGAGGGAGTTTGCCATGGCGAAGGGGATAGACCTGAAGAATATACACTCACATGCAAAGGTGCTTGATGAGATATTCAAGGAACTGGTTGAACCCCATCTTATCCAGCCCACATTCATAATTGACTATCCTGTGGAGCTTTCTCCTCTTGCAAAGAGGAAAAAGGATAACCCCGAACTTGTTGAGAGGTTTGAGCTCTTTGTTGCTGCAAGGGAGATCGCCAATGCCTTTACAGAACTCAACGATCCCCAGGATCAGAAGACACGATTCCTCAAGCAGGTTGAGGACAGGGAGCGTGGTGATGAGGAGGCACACAGGATGGATGAGGATTTCATAAGGGCACTTGAATACGGCATGCCACCGGCTGCTGGTGAAGGTATCGGTATAGACAGGCTTGTTATGATACTGACAGACTCCCATTCCATACGTGATGTCATCTTATTCCCCCAGCTCAAACCCGAGTCAAGGTGAGAAAGGACAGGAAGAAGAGCCGCTCCGTGGTATACTCTTCATACCCCCTTTTTATTGCACTGAGGTATCTCAGGTCAAAGAAGAAACACAGGGGTATCTCCTTCAACACGATTATATCCACTGCCGGCGTGACCCTTGGTGTAATGGCATTGATCATCGTGCTCTCGGTGATGAGCGGTTTCCAGGATGATCTGAGGAACAAGATACTCGGTGTTAATGCCCACGTGGTGGTTCTCAATGCAGGCGGGTTTATTGATGAGTATAAAAAGGACATTGAAAGGCTCCTGAAAGAGGAACACATCAAGGGTGCTTCACCCTTTGTGCTCGGGCAGGTCATGCTCACCCATGCCGGGAGGGCTCAGGGGGTTTACCTGAGAGGGATCATGCCCGAATATGAACTTAAAACCACAACCATCGGCTCTCATATGAAGGAGGGCTCACTTATGGCCCTTGCAAAGACAGACAAAGAACCCCCTCCGATCGTGATCGGTAAAGAGCTTTCCATGATCCTCAACGCCTATATTGGTGATGTGGTGACCGCCATATCTCCGGTACAGGAACTTGGCCCCATGGGCATGCTTCCCAGGACAAAGAGATTCAGGGTAGCAGGGATCTTTGAGATGGGCATGTATGAATACGACTCAAGTCTTGCCCTTATTCCACTGCGTGAGGCACAGCGGTTCCTTTCCATGGGAGATGCAGTAACCGGCATAGAGCTCAGGCTTGATGATATCTTTCTTGCTGATCAGGTGAGAGAGGATATCCCCCGCATACTCGGTAAAGGCTATTACGGAAGAGACTGGATGCAGATGAACAGAAACCTCTTTTCCGCGTTAAAGCTTGAAAAGTTTGC
>DROX01000234.1 GCA_011321725.1 Nitrospirota bacterium
GGTATTGCTACATGGGATTCTTCACCACCTCTGGGCCTATAGGGTTTGTTTCTTTACTTGATTTAGTGTATAACGATAAAAAAGAGGTTACTTTATTGTTTAATCCTGTGGTTGGCTTATTTTTATGAGGTGCCCTGCCTTGATAGGGATTTGTTCTGGAGAGTTATGAGTTGACAAGCATCATTAAAAACAAGTATTATGAAATTAAAGCTATTGAGAAAATTTTACGATAAGTATGTAAGGAGCCTATATGTTTGAAAAATTTACAGAGAGAGGAAGAAAGGTTATCATATATGCCAAGGAGGAGGCGGAGAGAAGGCAGAATGATTATCTTGGCACAGAACACCTGCTTCTTGGTCTGATCAGGGAACAGGATGGGCTTCCCGTGGTGATCCTCAAAAAGATGGGAATCTCCATTGAGGAGGTCAGGGTTGAGGTTGAAAGAAACCTGCCACCTGCAACAAACATTCTCACCTTTGGAGATATACCATTCACACCAAGGGCCAAAAAGGTACTGGAGCTTGCCATTGAGGAGGCAAGGCTCCTTGGCCACAACTATATTGGAAGTGAACATCTCCTGCTCGGTCTGATCCGTGAAGACGAAGGCATAGGCGGGAAGATCCTCAGGAACCTTGGTGCAAACCTCCTTGGTGCACGGCAGCTTGCCATCAATCTCTCCATGAGAAGCCAGCCCCATGTAAGGGAGAAGAAGACCCACACGCCTGCCCTTGACGAGTTCGGCAAGGATCTTACAGAACTGGCAAAGAGAGGCAAGCTTGACCCTGTAATCGGTCGTGAACGGGAGATTGAAAGGATCCTCCAGATACTTGGCAGGCGGATAAA
Organism: Nitrospirota bacterium; assembly: GCA_011321725.1. Lineage (GTDB taxonomy): Bacteria > Nitrospirota > Thermodesulfovibrionia > Thermodesulfovibrionales > JdFR-85 > JAADHP01. Next base: position 844 of record DROX01000234.1, read on the forward strand.
AAACAACCCTGCAATCATTGGTGATGCAGGTGTGGGTAAGACGGCAATTGTTGAGGGGCTTGCACAGAAGATTGTCTCCGGTGATGTACCAGACCAGATGCTTGGCAAGCGGATAGTCTCTCTTGACCTGGGTGCACTGATTGCTGGAACCAAGTACAGGGGCCAGTTTGAGGAACGCCTGAAGGTGGTAATGAAGGAGATCAAGCAGTCTGACAATGTGATACTCTTCATTGACGAGTTCCATACCCTCATTGGTGCTGGTGCTGCAGAGGGCTCAGTGGATGCATCAAACATGCTGAAACCCTCCCTCTCAAGGGGTGAGATACAGTGCATTGGTGCAACCACTGTGGATGAATACAGGAAGTATATTGAAAAGGATGCAGCCCTTGAAAGGAGATTCCAGCCCATATACGTGGAACCTCCCACAGTGGAGGAGACCGTTGATATACTGAAGGGACTGAAGGGCAAATACGAGGCCCACCACAGGGTGAAATACAGTGAAGAGGCGATTGTTGCAGCTGCGAAACTCTCGGACAGATACATCTCCGACAGGAACCTACCTGACAAGGCCATTGATGTAATGGACGAGACAGGCTCACGGATAAAGCTGAAGAGATACACCCAGCCGCATGAACTGAAAGAGATAGAACAGGAGATGGAACGGCTTGCAAAGGAAAAGACCCTTTACATAAAGCTACAGGATATTGAAAAGGCAGCCGCTATCAGGGCTGAGGAGGAAAAGCTCCGTAATCTCCATGAACAGGTGCACAAGAAGTGGCGCGACAACCTGACAAAGGAGATACCCCTTATCACAGAAGAGGACATAGCCTACACTGTCTCAAAGATGACGGGCATACCTCTGCTGAAACTTGAACAGGAGGAGACCACAAAGCTCCTGCAGATGGAAGAGGAACTGCACAGAAGGATCATTGCCCAGGATGAGGCAATAAAGGCGGTATGCAGGGCCATAAGGCGCTCACGTACAGGCATCAAGAACAGGAAGAAACCCATCGGTTCATTCCTCTTCCTTGGTCCCACCGGTGTGGGCAAGACAGAGCTTGCCAAGGCACTTGCAGAGTTCCTCTTTGATGACGAAAACTCGCTTATAAAGATTGACATGTCAGAGTACATGGAGAGGTTCAATGTATCCAGGCTCACAGGCGCACCACCCGGTTATGTGGGCTATGAGGAGGGTGGCCAGCTTACAGAGCGTGTCAGGAAGAAACCATACTCTGTGGTACTCTTTGACGAGATAGAGAAGGCCCATCCAGATGTATACAACATCCTGCTACAGGTGCTTGACGAGGGTGTTCTCACTGACAGTATGGGAAGGAAGGTGGATTTCAAGAACACGGTGATCATAATGACCTCCAACCTGGGGGCAAGGATAATAGAGAAGGCCACACCTCTGGGTTTCTACAGGGAGACTGCAGAGGATGTGTATGCAAAGATAAAGGAAAACGTCCTTGGTGAGTTAAAGAAGGCCTTTAATCCAGAGTTCCTGAACAGGATAGACGAGATTGTGGTATTCCACCCCCTTGAGAAGGAGCATCTCTTCTCAATCATTGATCTCCTGGTGGAAGAGACGAACAAGCAGCTTATTGAACACGAGCTCATAATTGAACTGACCGAAGAGGTAAAGGAATACCTTGTGAACAAATACTATCAGCCTATTTACGGTGCCCGTCCAATGAGAAGGGCTATACAGAAGGAGATCGAGGACAACCTCTCAGAGGAGATCCTGAAGGGCAGATTCATAGGAGCCAACAAGATATTCGTTGAGCTGGAAGAGGACAAGCCTGTTTTCAGGATTGCAAAGGAAGAGGAGATAATCACAGCGGGTATTAACTGAGTAGTTCAGATGTTTCTTTGCCCGGCCAGGATAAACAATTAAAAGCATTAGTCTTGACTCTTGAATCCCGGACGCTCTCTAAACACTGAAGGTATGCCATGAAGCACAGGGGAATAATACTGATTGTACTGCTCTCTCTGGGGCTGTTCTTTGTCCTCCTGAGCCAGCGGCTGGGTGGACCCAGGCCCACAGGTGTTGCCGAAGGTCTGAAGGCCCCTGATTTCAAGCTCTACGACAGCAATGGCTCAGAGCTGACCCTGTCAGCCCTGAAGGGCAAGACCCTTTTCGTGCACTTCTGGGCATCATGGTGCAAGGAGTGTCGTGCAGAGATGCCCTCCATAGCAAGGCTCTACGAGAGGAAGAAATCAGACCCTGACTTTGTCTTTCTTCCAGTGCTCTACAGAGAGGACCCTGTTGTCACAAGGCAGTACCTGAAGAAGAACAACCTTGATATCCCCCTGTATATTGACCCTGATGAGAACACCGCCAGGGCATTCGGTGTAACGGGTGTACCTGAAACATATATAATATCTCCTGACGGGATTGTCAAGAAAAAGGTAATCGGTCCCGGGAAATGGGATAACTACTGATTTTTCCACCCCTTAAGCAACTCCCATGCACCGTCAAGGTCATGCACCGCCCTTTCCTTCGTCTCCCTGAATCTTCTCAACCTCTTTTTGTCGCCCTCGGGGATCCCCTTTTCAATCCTGTCAAGCTCTTTTTTTATTTTTTTGTAAAGGGCAAGGTATCTTTCGTACCGGAACCTGTCGGTCTTGATGGAGAAATCACCAGGTACAACCCACCTGTCCTTCAGGTATATCCATGATGCAAAGTCGGTGAGTTTGTATCCTGGATAAAGAGTGATGGGTGTGGTATTCTCCATATCAACGAAGCGTAACCCCTTGCTGTCAGCAACAATCCTGTAACGCCCCCTGAAGGGCTCTGCACCATCGTAGTCATTGAACTCCCATCTGGACTCTGAGACCTGCGCCTCTGATGAATGACAGCTTTCACACCCCCTTGCCTTACCGAAGGGATGTGCTGCCTGCTCAATCTCCACCCAGAGCAGGTGCTTGTTGTTGCCTGGAAGACCATCAAAGGTGCCCACAATATAGTAGGCATCCCTTGTCTGCCCATCAGGCCAGCGGAACTTTATCCTCTCCGATGGTTTGAGATCAACCCTGATATTGCCCACACTATGGGGCCAGACCTTCACAGGCATCCATACCCCCTTCTGGTCCTTCATTATAATCGGTGGAGACTGGACACCGTAATAGAGGGAATACTTGTGGAAGGGGTTCGGCTCCTCAGCCACCTTGCCAGGCCCCCACACCGTTATCTGGTATCCTCCAAGCCTGCTGACATGACATGTGGCACAATCCATGTTCTTGTGTATCTCCTCATTTGCAAGTGCCTCTTCAGCATCAATATGACAGTCCTGGCATGATGCTTTACGCTCCATATCACCCATCCCCTTCTCACCTGTGGGATGACAGTCAATACACTGAATTCCTATTTTGTAGTGCACATCAGGGCTCATACCCTGGGGTATGGAATAGTCTCCACCTATATAGGTCTCACCCCTGCGGCTTACCATGGCACCGGGATGGCATGTGCTTGCCCCCCTTCCGTAACCGGAGCAACTCTTTGCGTCAGGCTTCCTGACAAAATTATGTCTTCCCTTCTTGTTGGATGGCTGGTAGTGGCAGTCAAGACATCCGGCATGACATACATTGCAGAACCTCTGTTTCGCCTCAGCCTGCTTCCTGGTAAAGGGCACATTGAGTTCCTTCATTATTTCCCCTGTATTGGTATAATCAAACCCTGATTTCTCAAGCTCTTCAGGCGGCTGTAGATCAGCAAAAGAGGGGCCGCAGTTATGGGGGCCATAGGGTCTGAGCCATGTCCTCATCGTCCTCTGCCTGAAGTTCCTGCCCATTATGCTCTTTCTGAACTGGGCGAGCTCTTCCGGGTGGCATCCGCTCTTACCGCATGTCTTCTTCGCTATCCCTGGATCAAAGCCGAGGGTCTCCCTGTCCCTGTCATGCCAGAGGATGTTTCTTACGTAGTCAAGCATGTAGAGTTCACCATTGTCTTCCACCTTTGGCATGAGAGCGAACATCTCATCATCACCGCTTTCCCTCAGGGGACCGGGATATCCTGTGTCCCTTGGCAGGAGCTTACCGTTCATGCCCAGGATCAGCATCCTGAGCATCCCCTCATGTGCCCTGTCCTTATCCTTTGCCCTTCCATTGCCAAGATGGCAGTCCCTGCACTGTATGAAGGGATGACGGCTCTCTTTCTCCACCTCCTCCTGTGTGACATATGCCCAGGAGGCATTGAGCCTTTCAAGCCTCTTCCTGTCGGAATGGCACCTCACGCATTCCACTGATGTATTGTTCCAGTCCCTGTAGGCAAGAAAGCCCAGAATAAAGAGGAGCTGCAGTACCAGGAGGATAAGCACTACCGGTGAGACCCTTTTTGAGATGCTCCCCACAGGCATCCTACTGCCTCAACTGGAGTCTTTGTATGGAAGAACAGAGTCCCGTAGTATCATCAATCTCAAGCACAACGGCAGAGAAAAGCCCCTCACCCCTGGCGGTCTCAAATTTCCTGGGCAGTGTTGTCAGGAATCTTTCAATGATCTGTTTCACCTCAACGCCGATCACCGATATGGCAGGCCCTGTCATCCCCACATCCGTTATGTATCCTGTACCCCCTGGAAGTATCTGCTCGTCAGCTGTCTGCACATGGGTGTGGGTACCAACCACGGCTGACACCCTGCCATCCATGTAGTAGCCGTAGGCTATCTTCTCAGATGTGGCCTCGGCATGGAAATCAACAATAATGATATCCGTCCGCTCCTTTAAAACTTTCAGCTCCTCGTCAGACCGTCTGAAGGGGCAGTCCATAAGGCCCATGAAGACCCTCCCGGATAGATTAACCACCCCTACCCTTTTACCTTTAACATCTGTCACTATGCTTCCCACCCCCGGCACACCTGGTGGATAGTTAAGGGGTCTCAGTATCCTGTGCTCCTTTGAAAGATAGGAAACCGCCTCCTTTTTGTCCCAGATATGGTTGCCTGATGTCATTATCTGAATGCCACAGTTGAAGAGCTCCTGGGCGACCTTTTCAGTTATGCCGAAGCCACCCGCGGCATTCTCACAGTTGGCAATGGTGAGGTCAATACCCCACTGCCTTGTAATACCTGGAAGAAGGGCCTTCACCACCCTTCTTCCCACCTTGCCCACGATATCACCTATGAATAGGATCTTCACCTTGATCTCTACATGACAGAACTGTTATTTTGCATAATCCACAAACCTTGTCTCTCTTATAACCATCACCTTTATCTGGCCGGGATATGTGAGCTCTGACTGTATCTTTCTGGCGATATCCCTGACTATCATTGATGATATCTCATCAGTCACATCATCTGGCTTCACAATCACCCTCACCTCTCGGCCGGCCTGCATTGCATAGCACTTCTCCACACCATCATAGGAGTTGGCGATCTCCTCAATCTTCTTCAGCCTCTTTATGTAATTCTCAATACTCTCACGCCTTACCCCTGGCCTTGCAGCTGAAAGGGCGTCAGCAGCAGCCACAAGGGCAGCCTCAACACAGATGGGGTCAACATCACCATGATGGCAGGCTATGGCATTGAGTACCCTTTCATCCTCGCCGTATTTCCTGGCAATATTAACCCCGATCTCATGGTGGGAGCCCTCAACCTCATGATCCACGGCCTTGCCAATATCATGAAGCAGACCCGCCCTCTTTGCAAGCTTCACATCCACACCAAGCTCGCCGGCCATCATTCCTGCAAGATAGGCCACCTCTCTTGAGTGCTGCAGGACATTCTGGCCATAGGATGTCCTGTATTTCAATCTGCCCAGCAACCTGATAAGGTCAGGATGAACACCGCTCAGGCCAAGGTCAAACACGGCCTTCTCACCCTCATCCTTGATTATTGCATCAATCTCCTTCTGTACCTTCTCAACCACCTCTTCTATCCTTGCAGGGTGTATCCTGCCGTCATTGATAAGCCTCTCAAGGGATACCCTCGCTATCTCCCTCCTTACAGGATCAAAGGAGGAAAGTGTTACCATCTCAGGGGTATCATCAACTATAAGGTCAACCCCTGTTGCAGCCTCAAGGGCACGGATATTTCTTCCCTCTCTTCCAATGATCCTGCCCTTCATCTCATCACTTGGAAGGGCAACAGCGGAGACCGTGGTATCAGCAACATAATCACTTGCATACCGCTGAATGGCAAGGCTTATTATCTCCTTTGCCTTTTTCTCCGCTGTCTCCCTTGCCTCCTCCTCAATGCTTCTGACGAGTCTGGCCACCTCAAACCTTGTCTCCTCCTCTACCTTCCTCATCAACTCATCCCTTGCCTGTTCCCTGGTCATCCCGGAGATCTCTTCAATCTTTTTCATCTCCTGGGCAATAAGGCTGTTCAATCTCTGTTCACGGTCCTTTATCTCGTTCTCCCTCTGGTTCAGCTCCCTCTCTCTTCTTGAGATGGAGTTCTCCCGCTTTTCAATCTGGTCAAGCTTTCTCTCCAGGTTTTCTTCCTTGTTTCTTATCCTCCGTTCAATATGGTTCAGTTCCCTTCTCAGTTCCCTCTGTTCCTTTTCAGCCTCAGCACGGGCCCTGTAGAGTATATCCTTGGCCTCAAGTGAGGCTTCCTTTTTTATCCTCTCAGCCTCCTTTTTCGCCTCAGCGATCAGCCTCTCATAGTCCCTCTGGATGGATTCACCTCTTTTATCGGTTTTCCTGCGGTTTACAATGTAAAAAACCGCAAAAGACAGAAGGCCAATCAGGATCCCCAGTATCAGATATGCCACCGTATTCATCTCTTTATGTTCCTCCTTTTCCTCATTAAGATTTTGATATTTCTTTCGTAACCTTCATCAGACGGCTCGTAAAAGGTCCTTTCCTTCTCCATGTACTTCTGTTCTACATAGTGTCCTTCATAGTTGTGTGGATAGAGATATCCCCTGCCGTGTCCGAGAACCCTGGCACCCCTGTAATGGGAGTCCCTGAGATGGTCAGGTACCTGCTGGAGCTCTTCATTCTGCACAGCATCCATTGCCTTCTCAATGGCAAGGTAGGAGGCGTTACTCTTTGGCGCTGTTGCCACATAGAGCACAGCCTGCGCAAGGGGTATCCTTGCCTCTGGCATGCCGATCTTCTCAACCGCCACCATCGCTGCAGTGGCAAGCTGCAGGGCCACTGGATCAGCATTTCCTACATCCTCTGAGGCACATATGAGTATCCTCCTTGCAATGAACCTCGGGTCCTCTCCAGAGGTGATCATACGGGCAAGCCAGTACAGCGCAGCATCGGGATCCGAGCCCCGCATGCTCTTGATGAATGCAGAGATTACATCGTAGTGCTCATCCTCGTCATAATAGGCTGTCTTGCTCTGCAGGGCCTCCTTCACGATATCAGTGGTTATAGCCCTTTCAGCCCCTCCCTTGCCAGAGAGGATAAGATAGGAAAGCTCAAGGGTATTCAGTGCCTTTCTTGCATCACCACCAGACTGCACCGCAATCAACCTCAGGGCATCCTCCTGAATCTCCACACCCTTCCCTCCAAGACCTCTGGGAGATTCAAGAGCCCTTGTGAGGATCTCCCCTATCTCGGCCTCCTTCAGTGGTTTGAACTCAAATATCATTGACCGTGAAGCCAGGGCAGGCACAAGGGCAAAGAAGGGATTTTCCGTAGATGCACCGATCAGGATGATATCTCCAGCCTCAACATGAGGCAGGAGGGCATCCTGTTGAATCTTGTTGAATCTGTGGATCTCGTCAATAAAGAGTATGGTCCTCCCCTTACCTGCAAGTCTTACCGCCTCCCTTATCTCCTTCACACCTGATGTGACGGCATTTATAGAGATGAAGCGTGCATCCGTCCTTTTTGCAATTATCCTTGCAAGGGCTGTCTTGCCTGTACCAGGAGGGCCATAGAAGATCAGAGAGACAAGCCTGTCTGCCTCTATGAGTCTTCTCAGAGGGCCATCAGGCCCAAGGAGTTCCTGCTGACCAACAAACTCATTCAGGTCCCCGGGCATCATCCTCCAGGACAGAGGCCTTGTCTTTTCTCTGGAATCAGAAGAGCTATCCCTTTGAAAAAGTTCCATCACAGATACCATAAATGTCCTTTTCCCGTGCCTGGTCAGTTTCCAGACACAGACCTTTGTGGTGAAAATACTTTTGGAGGGATTAAATCGTAAGGGATCTGATGGGCAAAATAAGATATTTCTCTGTTAGAAAATCTATATATATTACATCCATTTTGCCGGAATCCTTAAATCTATTTATCAAGTTTATACCTCCAAAAGTATAATCACCCGATCAATTTCTCTTTTATTTTAATATATTTGGTACCCGCTAAGGCAAGGATATTATTCCTTCTTCCTTTCGCTCATCGCCTTCTCCACAACCTCAAGTATGTCCTGTGGGGTGAAGGGCTTTTCAATATACTCATAGGCACCCATCTTTATTGCCTGCACAGCCGTACTGATTGTTCCATAACCCGTTATTATCACTACCTGTATGTCAGGCCATCGCTCTTTTATGATCCTTAATACCTCCATCCCGTCCATGTCAGGCATCTTCAGGTCTGTCAGTACAACATCGTATTTCTCCTTCTCAAGGAGTTCTATGGCCTCATCACCCCTTGATGTAACCATCACCTCATATCCTTCAGGCTTCAGCACACGTTCGCAACTGACCCTTACAATAGCCTCGTCATCAATTACAAGAACCCTCCCTTTCATCCTGCTTTCCTCCTTTCTTTACCTCGTCAATGCCCTCTTTGATTATACCCTTAAGGAGTTTTACAACACCAGGATAATTTATGGGCACATCCTCAAGCTCTCTTTTCACCTCACGTGTGTCAAGAAGATATACCCTATTATTTTTCTTATATTCAAAAATAAAATCAACCTCTGGATGTCCTCCTATCAATGTAACCAATGTGGCTGCCAGGTCACCCATGGGTTTCAGATCAATATGGTTCAACTGAAAGGTGGCTACCATTTCCGTACCCTTTCCAGGCAGGGAATCTATTTCCAC
>DROX01000235.1 GCA_011321725.1 Nitrospirota bacterium
ATGGATTTTTGCCCTTCTCATCTGACCTCCAGATAACATTATTCTCTCCTGCCCCGATTCCCTGGTCCGAAAAGGGAATCAGGGCCTTCTCTCACTTTATTACATCCATCCCCATATAGGGTCTTAAAACCTCAGGGACCACAACAGTGCCATCCTTCTGCTGGTAGTTCTCAAGGATTGCCACCACCGTTCTGCCGATGGCAAGACCTGATCCGTTAAGGGTATGGACAAACTCTGTGCCCTTTTTACCCTCCCTTCTGAAGCGGATGCTTGCCCTCCGTGCCTGGTAATCCTCAAAATTGGAACAGGAGGATATCTCCCGATACCTGCCCTGCCCTGGCAGCCATACCTCAATATCATATGTCTTGGATGCAGAAAAGCCAAGATCACCTGTACATAAAACAACAACACGGTAGGGGAGTCCAAGCTGCTGCAGTATATCCTCTGCATCCCTTGTGAGTGACTCAAGCTCATCATAGGAGTCCTCGGGTTTTGAGAACTTCACCAGTTCCACCTTGTTGAACTGGTGTTGCCTTATCAGCCCTCTTGTGTCCTTTCCATAGGAGCCTGCCTCTTTCCTGAAGCAGGGCGTGTAGGCTGTATAGTAGATGGGGAGGTCCTTTTCCTCAAGGATCTCTTCCCTGTGTATGTTTGTTACAGGGACCTCTGCCGTGGGTATGAGATACAGCTCCGGCTCCAGTGTCCTGAAGAGATCATCATAGAACTTGGGGAGCTGGCCTGTGCCGGTCATGGTCTCACGGTTTACCAGTATGGGAGGAAACACCTCCAGATAGCCCCTCTCTGTGTTATGGTCAAGCATGAAGTTCATCAATGCACGTTCAAGTCTTGCACCAGCACCTTTCATCAGGGAAAATCTTGCACCTGCGATCTTGGATGCCCTGTCAAAGTCAACAATATCAAGAGCCTCGGCAATATCCCAGTGGTTAAGGGGGGTGAAATCAAACTCCCTGGGCCTTCCCCATCGCCTTATCTCCACATTGTCTTCCTCATCCGCTCCCGTTGGAACCGATTCATGGGGTATATTGGGTACATTAAGGAGAAATTCCCTTATCCTGTTCTGGACCTCCTTCAGTTCCTCATCAAGGGACTTTATCCGTTCTGATACGGTCTTCATCTCCCTTATCATCTCTGATGCGTCCTTGCCTGCCTTCTTTAGCCTGCCTATTTCCTCGGAGACGGTGTTGCGCCTGTTTCTTAACTCCTCAACCTCTCTTATGATGGATTTACGCTGATCGTTAAGCTCAACGAGTTCGTCCAGTTCAATCTCGTATCCCCTCTTGGCTATAGCGTCTTTTACCAGGTTGATGTTTTCTGTCACAAAATTGAGATCAAGCATAAAACAGACTCCTTAATCAGTAGTTTTCTCCTGGATTGACAATAATCTTCATTATACAAAAAAAGATAAAAATCCTGCCAAATTGACTAAGAGGTGTTATAAACATTACAATAATCTCATGAGAGTAGCCCTGATTCCGGTGTTCATTGTACTGATCCTGTATTCCCTTGCATCTGCAGCACCAGAGATATACCTCTATGAGGACACCTATGACTTTGGTGACGTTAATCAGGGAGATATCCTTGAACATTCCTTCATATTCAAAAACATAGGGGACCAGACCCTTGTAATTGAAAAGGTGACAGCCTCCTGAGGCTGTACTGCTACGATGGTCAGTTCAGACCATCTTGGTCCTGATGAGGAAGGCCAGCTCATGGCTACTGTTACCACAGAGGGCAAGAAGGGGCTGATTACAAAGACGGTACAGATCAGAACAAATGACCCTGAAAGGCCCCTTGTCATCCTCAGGCTGAGGGCGAATGTGATTGACCCCTTCCACAGGGGTGTCACCAATGCAAGGGCAATATTCAGTGCTCCCTGCAGCAGGTGTCATGTGGAAAAGGGGCTTGGCAAAAGCGGTGCCGCCCTGTACCAGGCTGACTGTCTCCTCTGCCACAGGCGGGGAAGGTCTGGCGGATCCATCAGTGAGATGAAGAGGCTTTCCAGAAAGGATCTGGAGAGTATTATAAAATACGGCAAGCCAGACACGATGATGCCAGGATTTTCTTTTGAAATAGGCGGTCCGCTTACTGAAAGGCAGATAAGCTCACTTGTTAGATATATCAAGGGGAGATAGGCTGACTTTGTTTAAGCCTCCATCAGCTTTTCTTCCTCTTCCTGCTCGGTCTTACATTCTATGCACATGGTTGTAACAGGACGTGCCTCAAGCCTTTTTATCCCTATCTCACACCCGCATACCTCGCATATGCCATAGGTGCCATTGTCAATCTTTTCTATGGCGAGTTCAATCTTTTTCAGGAGCTTCTGCTCCCTGCCCCTGAGGCGAAGCATGAAGTTTCTGTCCACCTCGGCAGTGGCCTGATCTCCCATGTCAGGAAAGGCGCTTTCCTCCGGGAGGGTGTTTAAGGCAGACTCAGCCTCCTGGAGCAGCCTCTCTTTCTGCTCCAGAAGCATCTTTTTTATCTCCTGGATCTTCTGTTCCCGTTCAGACAATTCATTCTTTGAGGACTTTTTACATCTACCTTTTTTAGCCCCCTTTTTTGTTGATTGGGTCTTGGATGAAGCCCTTGAATTGGTTTTCTTTTTTGCTGGCATATCCATTCTCCTTAAAAGAATTTCAGCAATTACTAACCAGTAAAGACTAACAGAATACAAGAGGATTAGTCAAGATCAGGGTATGCAGCAGGTGCTCAGAAAGGCTCCATGAAAATCGCAGATTTTTCATGGTCCAGGCGTGGCCTAAGACTTTGGACAGATATCACCCATGGGGAATTTTTACTCAAAGTTGTCACATTTTACACATCCCGACCTGTATGGATATTTCCTGTCCACATTGATAATGCTTTGATTTCAAAAGATAATCATGCTGTCACCGGATTGCTGGCACAAAGTGTGCTATTATAGAGTGTTATGGATAAGATTTTGACAGTCTGTCCCTATTGTGGTTGCGGATGCGGATTATACCTCCACGTTGAGGAGGGGAGACTGGTCGGTGTCTCGCCAAGCAGGAGCCATCCAGTAAACCGGGGCAGCCTATGTGTGAAGGGATGGAATGCCTATGAGTTTGTAGTGCACCCGGACAGGCTTCTGAAGCCCATGATCAGAGAAGACAGCAGCGGGTTGAGGGAATGCTCATGGGATGAGGCCCTTGATTATGTTGCCCACAGGCTTGCAGAGATCCGTGACAGATCCGGGCCTGATTCAATAGGGATACTCAGTTCTGCAAAGTGTACCAATGAAGAGAACTACCTGATAATGAAGTTTGCCAGGGCGGTTATTGGCACCAACAATATTGACCACTGTGCAAGGCTATGCCATTCTTCCACAGTGGGAGGGCTGGCTGCTGCCTTTGGTTCAGGTGCTATGACGAACTCAATCTCCGAGATCAGGGATGCAAAGGTCCTTTTTGTGATCGGTTCAAATACAACAGAGCAGCATCCAATGATCGGCATGCATATGCTTGATGCCGTTGACAGGGGTGCCATTCTGATTGTTGCTGATCCACGAAGGCCGCAGATAGCAGAGTTTGCCCATATCCATCTCAGACACAGGCCCGGCACTGATGTGGCCCTCCTTATGGGCATCATGCATGTTATCGTGAATGAAGGCCTTGTTGATATTGATTTTGTGCGTCGCAGGACGGAAAACTTTGATGCCTTTGAACATGTCTTGAGAGGGTTCCATCCGCAGGCTGTTGAGAGTATAACAGGCGTGAGTATTGAAGACATCAGGCGGGTTGCCAGGATATATGCAATGGAGAAGCGTTCCATGCTCTTCTATGCCATGGGCATCACACAGCATATCACAGGTGTGGACAATGTGAGGGCCTGCGCCAATCTGGTGATGTTAACAGGTCATATCGGGCTTCCGTCGTCTGGAATAAACCCGCTGAGAGGGCAGAACAATGTACAGGGTGCCTGTGATATGGGTGCCCTTCCGAATGTATACTCGGGTTACCAGACAGTGACCGACCCGAGGGCACGGAGGAAGTTTGAAAGGGCATGGAGGAGAAAACTGCCCACAAAACCGGGACTCACCGTGGTGGAGATGACCGAGGCAGCCTATGAAGGCAGGCTCAAGGCGCTTTATATTACAGGCGAGAACCCCCTTCTGTCCGACCCTGACCTCAACCATGTAAAGGAGGCCATGAAAGGCCTTGAGTTCCTTGTGGTCCAGGATATCTTCCCCAATGAGACAATGGAGTATGCAGATGTAGTGCTTCCGGCATGCTCCTTTGCCGAGAAGGATGGTACCTTTACAAACACGGAACGGAGGGTACAGTTGCTTACAAGGGCCATAGAGCCCATCGGGGATTCAAGACCTGACTGGGAGATTATTGCAGATCTTTCAGGAAGGATGGGCTATGAGATGCAGTACAGGGGTACCTATGAGATCATGGAGGAGATTGCACTTCTGACACCATCCTACGGTGGGATGTTACACCACAGACTGAGAGAAAGACATGGTCTGCAGTGGCCATGTCCTGATGTTGGGCATCCCGGTACCCCCTTTCTGCACAGGAAGAAGTTTGCAAAGGGGCTGGGTACGTTTATCACCGTTGAGTTCAGACCACCTGCAGAACTCCCTGACGAGGAATACCCTTTCATCCTCACCACAGGCAGGATATACTTCCACTACCATACAGGCACCATGTGCAGAAGGACCGCTGTTCTTGAAAGGGAGGAGCCTGCCTGTTATGTGGAGATCAACCCCCTGGATGCGGAAAGGCTCCATGTGAGGGATAAGTTCCCTGTGAAGGTCTCATCAAGACGGGGTTCTATTGTGGTATCAGCAAGGGTCACGGAACGCACACCTGAGGGTGTGGTTTTTATACCCTTCCACTATTCAGAGGCTGCGGCGAACCTGCTGACCAATGCAGCACTTGACCCCACCGTGAAGATCCCGGAGTACAAGGTCTGTGCTGTAAAGGTGGAACCTGTAATGAAGGAGGACAGAAGGACAAGGCCGGTAAAGGTTGTTGACCTGGAGGATCTGAGGATAACATGAGGAGTGAGTGGGTTCTGCCGAAGGGACACCTTTCATACTGGCTTAGACAGTTAAGAAACAGGGCCAGTCTGATTGCCCCACTGAGGGTTGACGGAGACATTGTCTTCAAGTCCCTTGAGAACATACATGAGGTATCCCTTGACAATCCTGCACTTCTGCCCTCACCAAAGGAGTTCCTCCTTCCACAGCAGGAGGGTATGTTCTGGACAGAGGGTGAGAGGATCAGGCCACTACTGAACAAAGAAAGGAGGTTCATCTTCGGGGTCCGTTCCTGTGACGTATCAGCTTTGGGTCTCCTTGACAGGTTTTTTCTTGAGGGTTATGGTGACCCCTTCTACAGAGAGCGAAGAAGAAACACGATCTTCCTCTCCATTGTATGTAACAATCCTGATCCTACCTGTTTTTGCATTGGCCTTGGAACAGGTCCCTATCTTGAGAAGGGCTTTGACATACAGCTTACCGACCTGGGGGACCGTTATTTTGTCCAGGCCGGTAACAGGCAGTCCCAGAGGCTTGTCAGACAATGGAGCTTTCTCTTTACCACACCAAGAAAGGTTGACTATGAGGACCAGTACGAGGTTTTCCTCAGCTCCAAGGCAAGATTTCAGAAAAGGATCAGCCTTGAGAGTGTAAGAGAGTACATCCTTGCCGGAAAGGTCAGGGACAGCTTCTGGGAGTCCGTCAGTGAGCGTTGCTTTGAGTGCGGTGGATGTGTTTACGAGTGTCCATTATGTACCTGTTTTACCGTTACTGACAGGTCATATTCCTTTGGTACAGAGAGGGTGAGGTTGTGGGATACCTGTCTTTTCAAGGGGTTTACCAGGATGGCCGGTGGGGTGCTTCCTAATGAGAAAAGGGTTCTCAGGACAAAGAGGTGGTACTATCACAAGCTTGTTCATTATCCTGATGTGTTGGGAAGTTTTGGCTGTGTGGGTTGCGGCAGGTGCACTGTTACATGCCCTGGCAGGATTGATATGGCAACTATAGCGATAAAACTAAGGGACCTTCAGGACAATGGCCGTTAGGGAAAGGAACAATATCTATCTGCCTGTAAAGGCCGAGGTTGTGGAAAAGCGTCATCTTTCTGCAGATGTATCTCTTTTTACCGTGAGACCAGATGTGCCCTTTGATTATAGGCCCGGACAGTTCTTTATGGTCTCACTCTGGGGTGCCGGTGAGGTGCCCATTTCAGTGGCATCACTGAGAAAGGAGGGGGCAAAGAGGTCTCAACAGGGAGGGGATCTTATTGAGTTCTGTATAAGAAAGGCAGGGAAGGTGACCTCCCTGATCCATGATGTTGAAAAGGGCGGTTTTCTATGGATACGGGGACCCTATGGAAGAAGCTTTCCCCTTGAGTATGCTACAGGCAGGGAGATGCTCGTGGTGGGCGGTGGCATAGGCCTTGCCCCCCTGCGACCGGTTATACAGTGGGCCCTCAGAGAGAGGAATAGCATAAAGAAGGTCTCGCTCCTGTACGGTGCGAGGACACCTGATGACTTAATCTTCAGGGATGATCTCAAGAGGTGGGCTGAGAGTGGTGTGAATGTGGTCTTGACAGTTGACAGGGCCACCGATGGCTGGGATGGTAATCTTGGTGTGGTAACAACCCTCTGGCACAAGTCAGAGATAGATTTCAGGGAGGCGGTCTCCTTCATATGCGGCCCCGAGGTGATGATAAGGTCAGCAATAAATGATCTCTTCTTTTTTGGCATGCCCGAGGACAGGATAATAACTACCCTTGAGGCACATATGAAGTGCGGGGTGGGGAAATGCGGACACTGCTATGCCGGCAGACTATATATCTGTACGGATGGTCCTGTGTTTTCCTTCAGGGAGATAAAAGAGCACAACCTGCTGTAATTTTGCATTCCTGCAGAAAAGATTTGCAATATTGCAACTAACCCCTTCTTGTTTTTCCTTGAATATCAACTGGTAGTAGTCTGGCACGATTTCTGCTCAATACTAAAATAACTGCCCTTCATTTCACTCCCCCTCAATTGCCCTGACAGTTCAGGCTGTCAGGGCCTTTTTATCTGCTGAGCGAACCGCTCAGCATGAGACAGGGCCTCAGGTGCTACCTGACAATGTTGTGGTGTTACCTGTGGAGTCACCTGACTGGACAGAGCAGCAGAAGGGAGAGATCAGCTTTCTCACATCCCTTGAACCACAGTGGGGACATATGGTATCCTTTTCTGTACTGCCCATCTTCTGAAGGAGCGAAAACTCTTTATTGCATGAATTACAGATATACTCATAGATCGGCATGACCACCTCCGGTAAGTTAAATAGTTTTGATACATATTAACTATTATATTATACAAAAAAAGAAATTTCAATGTCTGATGGGATACTCCTCATAAGTGACTCTGACGAGACCGTAACGGTTCTCAGGGAGGTATCAAGGAGGCTCAACCATAAACTGAGCGTCAAGAAGAGCATCTCCCATGGTATCAAGGCCTCAAGGGATTCCCAGATAGTAATCGTGGACTGTCACCTGCCTGATGGCAGCTGTGTTGACTGTCTTGAAAGCCTTATGGAGGTGAACAATGACCTTGTTGCAGTTGTTATAGTTGACAATGGTGATAATGCTTTAACGGTGGAGGCATTCAGAAGGGGGGCATTTATATGTCTGCATATGCCCCTGAACAGAGAGGTTGTGGAGGAGGTTCTAAAGAGGGCCATCAGTTTCCAGACCCTGCTTCACAGGAACAGGATGCTCCAGGACTGTTCAATTGAGGATTTCCTGAAGGGCAAGCTGAATGGTTATGTACAGAAGATTAAAGAGGTGGGAGATATTGACCTCTATGATACAGTGGTTAACGAGGTGGAAAGGGTGCTCCTGAAGATTGCCTTTGAGGCCTCTGGCAACAACCAGGTAAAGGCATCACAGATCCTTGGACTCAGCAGAAACACGGTGAGAAACAAGTTGAAAAAATATCGCATGTTATGATTTAATTTCAGAAGGCTCAATCAGAGACTTTCCCGAGGGGGCATGATGACAGGGGATCTCAACCTGACAAACATACTACTTGTAACAGTGGCTTCGCTTCTGGTATTGTTTCCACCCATACTCTTTTACATCAGGCTGAAAAGGATCGCGGATACCAACGAGATAATCTTTAGACTTAACAGACACCTTGAGATCAGGCAGATACTGGATTCAGTAAAAGAGCTGCTCAGCCAGAGGTACAGGCATCTGAGGGTGGAGCTACTCTATCTGGACAGGCATAAGGGGGTTCTGAAGTGGCTTGGTGATAATGGATGGGTTCATTTCCACATAACCCAGGATAGCCTCTTCCTTCAGTCATCTTTAAGGAACAGGGTCATGAAAACATCCAAAGGGGCATTGAAAGGCAGCCTTGACAGGGAGATTGCAGACACACTCTCACTGGAGGAGTTTGTACTGATCCCCTTTTCCATGTCGGTGCTTTCATACTACAGCAAGGGGTTTGGTCGTCTGTCTTATATCTGTGATGGTGGCCGGGAGTCCTGCCTTCATAACAAGGGAAAAAATATCTATGAGAGATACCTTCAATGTCGGCAGTGTGAGGCCTTTTCTGCCCTCGGGCTTGTTGTTTTGCAGTCAAGGAGCCGTCCCCTGGGTTTAAGAGAGATAAAAGAGATACAGAGGATCATAACCATGCCTGCCGTGGCACAGTGTCTCTACAATGCCTCTCTTTATGAATGGACAAGGTATCTTAGCACCAAGGATGAACTGACAGGTCTTTATAATTACCGTGGATTGATTGAGAACCTTAATATGGAGATAGCCCGTGCCAGGAGGTTTAACCATTCCCTGTCTTTACTGTTTATTGACATTGATGACTTCAAGGCGGTCAACCGTGAAAAGGGGCATCTCTATGGTAACATCTTTCTTAAAAGGCTGGCGCAGAGGCTCTCTGCCCATACAAGGGCATCGGATTATGCCTGCAGGTTTGGTGGCGATGAGTTTGTCCTTCTGCTGCCTGACACGGGAAAGGTCACTGCACTGACCATAGCATTCAGGATAAGATCAGACCTTGATAATCATGTGAACCAGGAGGGGTGTTCACTCAGCATCGGGATAGCCACATATCCTGAGGATGGAAGCAGCACGGAAGAGCTGATTGACGCGGCTGAGAGGGCCATGAGGAGGGCTAAAGAGGAGGGGAAGAACAGAATTATCTTGTAATATCTACTATGACATGATCTAAAATTGAAATTTGAAGTTGACAATAATTGTAAAATTAAACTATCTTATAATATATACATGACCAGAGTCAGGGGAGTAACGAGGCGCAAATAATGCATGAAAGGAGGTGGTGGAAGGGAAAGTATACCTTGAAGACTCATCTTTTCAATTGATGTTTATTCAATTGAAAGACAAAATCAAAAACGGGGAGGAAGTATGAAGAAAAAGACTCTGCTTGTATTTCTAATCTCAGCATTTTTAGTCGCCTTAGGTATTTCCACAGTCTTTGCAGGTGAAGCTGCAGGTCCAATGGGTAAAGGGGTTGAGAGACCCGGTCCACATCTAAAAGGTATCGCCTATATCCAGGGTCATGGTGGTCATGTTGCAGTGGTTAATCTTGCAACCGGTGAGGTAAGAAGAATCGTTCATGGAAAGCCCTCCGATGCCCTTACCCTTTCCAAGGATGGCAAGAAATTATATGTCTTCAGTCTTGATGGCTATGCAAAAGAGATTGACCTTGTAACCGGTAAGCAGACCGAATGGGTAAAACTTGGTAAGAAACACTGTGGTTCCAATATAGCCCCTGACGGTACACTCTGGGTCTCTGACATGGCTGACGGTCATGTATATGTCTATGATCCAAAGACTCACAAACTTGCAGACAGCTTTCCTGTAAGCAAATCAATCTGCGGTATTGATTTCTCAAAGGATGGTAAGGTTGCCTATGTCTCGGACATGCCCGGTGGATTTGTGAACATTGTTGATGTAAAAACTAAGAAGGTCATCGGGAAGATAGAAGGAGTAGGTAACTTCATCCATCGTGCAAGGCTTCGTCCTGGTACAAATGAACTCTGGCAGTCAGAGGGCAACGAGCTCAAGGCGGGCAAACCCTACGGAGTTG
>DROX01000236.1 GCA_011321725.1 Nitrospirota bacterium
AAAAATCGGTTCCCCTTCTGGTCCTTTTACTATTTCTGATGATCTCCTGTAAACAAAGACAGGAAACTGTAGAGGGATACAGGCCGCCTGAATTCAAAGGGATTGCCTTCGTTACGGCACGTGATGCAAATCATGTAGGTGTCCTGAACCTTGCTGATGCAAGCATAGGACGGATAGTTTTAGACAGAAGGCCCAGCGCAATCTCCCTTGCCAGCAACAGGCTGTATATATTCAGCAGGGACGGTATGTATAAAAGCATAGACCTTTCAACATCAAAATCCAGCAACTGGAAGAGAATAGCCCCTTCAATCTGTGATGCAGAGACTACAGTGGGCAAGACAATCTATCTTACAACCAGGAGAGAACCAGCCCTGATTGCCTATTCTATAGAAAAAGGGCAAACGATGAATAGCTTGAAACTCTCTCCCGGTGATTGTAATATCTCTGTCTCTGATCCGGCAGGCCTCATAATAATAACCAACAACAGGAACCCGGCTATCACCATTATAGATAAGAAGACATGGACCATAAAAGAGAGGATACCTAACGCTGGCAATTCCATACATCATGCACGTCTGTTAGCAGCAAGGAATGAGATCTGGGTTGCAGAGGGCAACGAGTTCAAAGATGGCAAGCCCTACGGTGTAGGATTTGCAAAGGCCGAGGCTGTGCCTGGTGGCTTGAACCTGATTGATTTAAAAACAGGTCAGCTCAAAGACTTTATCATGGTTGGAGGCAATGTGGAAGACCTGGGCTTCTCATCTGATGGCAGATACATCTATACCATATCAAGCCAGATGCCAGAGTATGATGATGCGGCCCTTAATGCTGTTGATTTCCAGAAGACAAGATCAGTGAAGCAGTACTCCCTCTGCAAGGTATGCCATTACCGTAATGGCATACAGATAAAAAAGATATTTGTCACCTCCCTTGTGGTGGATGAAAAGGCCACGGCTGCATCGGTCAAGGGATTGCTTGAGTCCGGGTTCCAGAGCACCGAGCCAGGCGGTGAGAGTGTTATAATCAAACAGATATACGAAAAGGCTGAGTAGTTGAGTCCTACTACCTTTCCCCTGAACGGATCGCAAGGTATGGTTCCATTGTGGCTGCCCTTAATGCAGGATATAGACCCGATATTATTCCAATGAGAAGAGAGGTAAGGATGGTAATAGATATGACGGAGAAAATCACGGTTATGGATGGCCAGACATAAAGGAGATTGAGGGCTGCCATTATATTGTTCTTAAAGACAAAGAAGATGGTAGAACCAAAGAGTGTGCCACAGAGGGCACCAAGAGCAGAGACAATGAGCGACTCGGTAATTATGAGGTTGAATACAGTCTTTTTACATGAACCCATTGCCCTAAGAAGACCTATCTCGCGCTGACGTTCCTTTACACTCATACTGAAGACAACACCAAGTATCAAAGTACACATCAGGAGCAACACGATAACAGGCACAAGAAAAGAGTTCAACAGTGAGGATATCTGCCTCTTCACGGTTACCGTTGATTCCTTGACCACAATGGTTCCAATCCCGTCTATCTCCTTCTCCAACCTCTTTGAAAACTCCTTAACAGGCACATCCGGTCTCAGCTTAAGGAAGATCGCTGATACACCTTCAGGATCAATATCCTTTAATGATATCCCCTTTGCCTCCGGGCGGGTCAGATGGGAGAAGGACTTATCCTTAATAACCCGTCTGTGGGGTATCTTCCTGGTTTCACTGTACTTCTTCAGACTCCTCAACATCCTTCTTGCACCCTCAAGGGGTATAAAGACTGATTTGTCAAAATAGCCAAGTCCAGTGGGATCAAGGCTTGCTACCACCTTCATCTTTCTTCCATAAAGGGTCAGATCCTGGCCAGGATAGTATTTGACACTATGACCTACTACAACATCATACATCCCCTGCTGCCCCTGGAGTTTGTACCTGATCCATGGCCCCACGGTGAAATCCGTCTCCGGATCGTATGCTATTATGAGAAACCTCTCTGCTATGCAACATATAAGTTGTGTAAAGGGCTGGAGATACAGCTGTGGAGATAGCCTTTCAATCTCCTGATAGCCCTTCAGCTTGTCAAGAATCTCACCTTTCAGATAAAAAAGAGAGGGGCCACCACTGAGGAGTACTGTCTTGGCTGGTTTCTTCGCACCACTGGGAACCACCATTATGTCTGCGCCAAGCCTGCCCGCACCTATCTCCAGGGTATTCTCTATACTTTTTGATAGAAGGACATAGGAGAAAAATATTCCAATGGCTATGGCAAGGCTCACAACAAGGGCAGTGGTACGAAGGGTTCGTCTCTTCAGATTTGCAAGAGAGATACGGGGTATTGTAATCAGCACAGGTGTTGTCCTCTCTCTTTTGACCAGGAATGTCATTATCACTGTAAGTATGGCAAATATTGAAAGCAACGCAATCACTGGCCTTATATGGAGATGGGCCCTTATGGAATAGGTCTGGGCAAGGATAACAAGAGGGTCTTCTGACTGGAAATAAAAGCTCACAGGCTTCATAATAAAGGACTGAAACAGCCCCGCAACCGCAATCACCAGTGCTGCCCACAGAATCTTCCTGAACCTGAATGAAAAGACCCCCACCATTACAAAAAGCAGCCCTATGTAGAAGGATGGATGATACCATATTGAACACTCTGACAAAAGATGTGCACCTCCCTGGCTGATCTTCAAATACCCCAGGGGTAATGCAAAGTGGGGAATAAGTATGAGAAGGATTCCGATTAATACAACTATAGCCGGTGAAATCATCATATTTTTATTATACAATAATGCACATCTCTTCAACATTAAATACCAGATTCCCTCACACCTGTCCCTGATTCCTGACTATCTTATCGTACCCTGCCCTGTTTAGAATTTTAGATTATTTTGGACACCATTGAAATTCCCTTTTATCTGAAAAATGTTATAATTTGTCAAATATCAGAAGAAGGAGGCAGATATCATGGCGAATATTATGAAAAGTTTATTTGCTGCCACTTGCATATCCATTGTAGTCTTGTCATTTGCAGGCTGCAAGGGAAAAGAGAAGACACGCCTTTATTCCACAAAGGAGGGGAAGGTTGAGGTGAAGGAATCGGGTGGTGAAATGCAGGAGATGAAGATCACCACAAAGGAAGGAACAGCTACCTTCAGGACAGGTGAGATTTCAGAGGATATCAAGCCCTTTGTGTATCCCGGGGCATCCCGGAAAGAGGGTGGTGCCTGGAGCATCCAGACAAATAAGGAAAAGGCTGGTGGGATTTCTTCCACCTATCTGAGCACAAAAGATGACATTGACAGGGTGATTGCATATTACAAAGAGAGCCTGAAAGATAAAAAGCCTGAGTATGCCGAGATGACAACACCCAACGGCAAGATGGCAAGTTTCACTGTAAAGGAGCCAGACAGGGGTGGGGTCACGATTGTACTGAACGAGATTCCCCAGGGAAAGGGTACGGAGATACACATAACAAAGGTAATCAGGTAATGTCTATCTGTCCTGTCATGCTGTCTGATTCTGGCACATAACTTTCCCTGGCCAGGACTGACTGGGTAATCCTTCTCTGTCTTTAAAATGCTGTAGAGCCCACAGCTTTTTCAGTATATCTCTCCCCTGAGAAACCTCCTTGCCAGCTCTGTTTCAGGGGCTGAGAAGAATCTTTCCCTGCTGTTCTGTTC
Source organism: Nitrospirota bacterium (assembly GCA_011321725.1). GTDB lineage: Bacteria > Nitrospirota > Thermodesulfovibrionia > Thermodesulfovibrionales > JdFR-85 > JAADHP01. Next base: position 3,685 of record DROX01000236.1, read on the forward strand.
AATAATCCTTCCGTTATGGATGAAGAAGACCTGATCAGCCAGCTTTCTTGCCTGAAACAGGTTGTGGGTGACAAAGAGTATAAGCCTGTCTCCCCTTTCGTGAAGGGCCTTTATTGCCTCCTCTATTATCTCCGTGTTTTCCGGATCAAGATTCACCGTGGGCTCATCAAGCATGAGCACATCAGGGTCTATGGCTATCGCCCTTGCAAGGCTGAGGCGCTGTTTTTCTCCCGAGGAAAGAAGAGGGGCAGGCTGGTCCTTGAGATGTTCAAGCCTTACTAGCCGGAGCGCCATGGTTGCCCTCTCCATGCACTCCTTCTTTCCAATGCCCCTTATCCTCAATCCGTATGTTACATTTTTCAGAACGCTCTCCCTGAATACCACAGGTCTTGTATTGACCAGGGTAACCCTTCTTCTCAAGGCAAGGTCTGAGAAGGGGTTAAGATAGTTTTTCTGTTCATCCCTGTATATAAGCTCACCCTGCTGGGGCCTTTCAAGAAGGGAAAGGACCCTCAGGAGGGTGGATTTACCGCTACCATTGGGGCCAAGGAGGGCATGGGTCTGTCCGCTCTGAAGTCCAATTGAGCAGCGAAGGGAGAACCTGCTGTCAAAGCTTCTTAGTATATCTTTTGCGATTATCTCCTTAATCAATGGCACCTCTCTTCTGGAAGATGTAGAGCATGGCATTTATGCAGAGCGATAGCAGAAGCAGTATCATGCCGAGGGCTATGGCAAGTATGAAATCTCCCCTGTCTGCCTCAAGGGCAATGGCGGTGGTCATCACCCTGGTATAGCCTGCAATGTTTCCACCCACGATCAGCACCGCCCCTACCTCTGCAATCACCCTTCCAAGACCTGCCACAACAGAGGAGAGGATGGAATAGCGGGTCTCCCTTATCACCCTGAGGGTTGCCTGGAGTTCTGATGCACCAAGACAGAGGGCGGTGAATCTTATCTCCGGGTCTGCCGAGATCATGGATGCATGTGCAATGCCTGCTATGATGGGAGTTGCAAGGACGCACTGGGCAATGATCATGGCCGTAGGGGTATAAAGGAGGTTCAGCATACCAAGGGGACCTGAACGGGAGAGCAAAAGGTATATGAAGAGCCCCACAACAACAGGCGGAAGCCCCATGGATGTATTGAGAAGGGGGATCAGGAGCCTCTTCACAGGGCTCTGCATCTGATAAATACATACGGCAAGGAGGATGCCCGCTGCCGTGGCAATTATCACGGCAGTGCCTGATACCCTGAGAGACAGGAGCACTATGGACAGGAACTCCCTGTCAAGTGAGGTGATTATTCCAACAGCCTTCAGGGTTGATTCAATGAGAAACCCCATCAGTCTGCATTGGGGTGAAAGAGCTGGTTACCCCTGGCATCCCTGAATGATGCGATCGCCTTCTGTCCTCTGTCAGATATGAGCCAGTTGATGAAGGTCATTGCCTCTTTGTATTTCACATGGGGGTATCTCTCCGGGTTTACCGCCATTACACCATACTGGTTGAAGAGGAGGGGGTCACCCTCAAGGAGTATCTTAAGTCCCAGTCTTTCCCTGTCCACGAGTGATAGATAGGTGCCACGGTCTGTTAATGTGTAGGCACGCAGGTTTGCAGCAATCCTGAGGGTCTTTGCCATCCCCTGCCCCACCTGAAGATACCATTTTTTGCCCTCTGGATTAATGCCTGCTGCCTTCCATATGCTGAGTTCCTTCTTATGAGTACCAGAGTTATCACCCCTTGAGATGAATTTTGTATTTCTCTCTGCAATCCTTCTGAATGCATCCACTGCTGTTTGGAGTGACCTTATGCCCGCAGGGTCTTCTGGAGGGCCAACGATCACAAAGTCATTGTACATCACATCATGCCTGTTTACAAACCAGCCCTGCCTGAGCATTCTCAGCTCGTCATCCTTTGCATGGACAAGCACCACATCCACATCGCCACGCCTTCCGAGCTCAAGTGCAGCGCCTGTGCCAACAGCAATGACGTCAACCTTTATGCCTGTGTCCTTTTCAAAAAGGGGCAGTATATATTCAAAGAGCCCTGAGTTCTGTGTGCTTGTTGTGGATGCACAGCGGATCCTTGTCTCGGCATTACCTGTTGATACAGTTAATAACAAAAGAACCAATAGGATGCCTGTGATGGTGTTTCTCCAGAAATTCATGAGGTATCCTCCTTTTGGATTTGTTGCGATCCTGAAAGATCAGCCTTTGTCCTGTTTCAATACACCTGGTATGGCATCAGGGGAAAAGAGCCTCACCCCGCTGCTCCTGAAATCTGCAATTATACCCTGCCCTTGATGTGATGTAACAAAGGCAATAAACTCCATGGCCTCTCTGTATCTGACATGAGGGAATCTTTCAGGATTAACAGCGATTACACTGTATTGATTCCTGAGAAGTGGATCACCTTTCACCAGTACCTCAAGGGCAATTCCAGGTTTATAGTTTATGAATGTTCCCATGTCAGTAAGGGTATAGGCCTTTTTCCTGTCTGCCGCAATCAGGGTGTCACCCATCTTCGCACCTGCTTCAAAGTACCAGCCCTTGCCCCTAGGATTAATACCAGCATCCTCCCATATATCAAGCTCTTTCATGTTTGTGCCTGAGTCATCCCCACGCGAAACAAAGGCAGAGCCCGTCTCGGCAATATGTTCAAATGCCTCTGCAGCACTATCCAGCCCCCTTATTCCTGCAGGGTCATCTTCAGGGCCAACAATCACGAATTCATTATGCATTAC